>NZ_JBHUDE010000147.1:0-24916 GCF_042678205.1 Oceanobacillus luteolus | reverse complement strand
CACACAGAGGCTCCATGTCAAGCCTTCACATATCTATTCAAATAAGCTTCAAAGCACAACCAAAAAACTAACTTAAATGTGTCCTAAATATTGACGTAGATCCATTATCTAAAATCTTTTTGGGATGGGTAACTGCTCCTTATAAGAAAGAAAAACAAAGATAGAAGTCAGAGAAAGAAATTACTATTATAAGCGGATGGCTTATTACAGAGTAAAAAAGTCGAATCCAAAACATATGGAATTCGACTTTTTTAGGTTAATATATCACTCTCTCTTTGGTTATTCCTATTATTTTTCTATCACAATTTTATAGATCAAAAATAATACCCATAAGAGAATATATAATTACAGTTGAGAAAAGAGTTGTCATATGGATCAAGGAATAAATAAACATTGATTTTGCCCAACTCTCCGAATCCATCCTCCTGTAACCGAAAATACTTAAACCTAGCCATATAACGCTTAAAAGAAGTGATACTAACATAAGCCCAATGCTTAAGGAACTAAAAAGAAAACTTGTTGCAATTAATAAAATTAAATAAAAGTTAGTTTGTAAGTAGGTTCTCCTAATTCCTTTTACAACTGGCAACATAGGCACCTTCGCAGCCCTATATTCCTTGTGTTTTCTGATAGCTATGGAATAGAAATGTGGCATTTGCCAAATAACTGTGATGACAAACAATCCCAAAATAGCAGGATGTGTGATGTCTGGATAAATAGATGACCAACCGATCAAGGGCGGCATTGCTCCCGATATGCTACCAATCTCTGTATTATAGATTGTTCTTCTTTTACTCCACATGGTATAAGGAACGATATAGAAGAACAACCCAAGAAATCCTAATAAACCAGCTAATAGAGTGGTTAGTGAAAGAGCTAAAACGCCAAGAACCGCCATGGATACAGCAATTACTAGAACCTTACCTGTTTTTATTTCTCCTGTAACTGTGGGTCTATTTTTTGTTCTTTCCATTAATGAATCAATATCACGATCGTATAAGTTGTTAAATGCTCCAGCAGCACCAATTACTAAAAAGGTACCTATCAATGCTAAAACAATATTATCTAATCTATCAAGTGGATTTATCTCATAGGTATAGAGTGATAATGTTAATCCTGCAAGCATGGGAATCAGATTTGATTTGATAATGCCAGTTTTGATTGTTTTACTTAAAATCGATGAATGTTTAGCTATGTATTCATTAATATGCATTTTTTTCACACCTTAGCTATTGTCATTTATATACCTGGTGGTATATAAATACTATATAGTATATTTGTGGGGAAAGGAAGAGAAATATGTTTAGACAAAGGCTTACTCAAGAAGAGAGGAAAAAGGAAACACGCAACTTATTAATAGAGTCGGCGATAGCTGCTTTTTCGACATTTGGATACCAAGGGACTTCGATTGATAAAATAGCTGAACAGGCGGGATTCAGTAAAGGTGCATTTTACGCTCACTTCACTTCTAAAGAAGAGATATTTTTGACGATATTAGAAGAACAGATGAGAATACACGCTTCCGTCATCCAAGGGAAAATTACACAACAAAAAAGTCTTGCTGAACTTATTGAACAAATGGAGAAGTATTTCTTAACTGTTAGAAATGAGAGTAAAACAGTAAGTATGCTAAACTTAGAATTCTTGCTTTATTCCATGAGAGACGAATCTGTACGACTCAAGTGGAGAAATCTAATAAACAACACAGTTAAGGAGATCTCAACCACAATTGACCAAATGCTAATAAGAGAAAATATAGACTCACTTCTGAGTGCAGAAGAAATAACATGGACAATCCTCTCATTAGAAAATGGACTAATGATCTTTTCACATTTGGGCGAAGATTTTCCAAATAAATTATATGGCAAAGCTGTAAGGCAATTGTTTTATAACTAATGTAAATTTAATTTACTCAGTAACAAGGTAATAGAAGCTTGATTCTTATTAGCGGGGGTGTTGGTCCAGATAGGGATTAACGCCTTTTTTGTTGAGGAAATTGTACCAAGATAGAATAAAAAGTTATGCCTGCTTATTCGGTGTAGCGCTTTATTATTGTTGAAAAACTTCTTATAAAACTCTTGCTGAAGAAAATTATTACTTAAAGTATTTACAGATATTTAATTAATATAATTTTTTTAATAATTAGGATGAATGGAATGGTAATTATTGTTAAAATTAATCTAAGCTATTGTGTTTAAGGTGAAATATCGAGTATGAAAATCCAATCATTCATGGAAAGATAAAAATTAGAAAGAGGTTAAAACCTTGAGAAAAACATATAAACATAGATTCCGGACGCACCTTTTTAGACTACTGTTACTGTTATTCATAGGGGTAGCACTCACTGCTTGTGGGAATAAAGAAACATCAACGAATTCTCCATCCAAAGAAGAAATTGAAACGAAACCAAAAGTAAATACAGATGAAGATTTTGCTCAACTTGAGGAGGAATTTGATGCTCTGGTCGGTGTATATGCGATTGATACAGGAACAAATGAGACGATTGAATATCGATCAGATGAGAGATTTGCTTTTGCCTCAACTTATAAAGCTTTAGCGGCAGCTATCTTGTTACAACAGAACTCACCGGAAGACCTTGAGGAAGTTATCACTTATACAGAAGATGACTTGGTTCCTTACTCTCCGGTTACAGAAAACTACATAGATAGTGGGATGACTCTTTTAGAAATTGGTGAAGCGGCAGTTCGACAGAGTGACAATACCGCTGGGAATCTTTTATTTGAGGCAATAGGTGGTCCTAACGGTTTTGAACAGGCCTTACGTCATATTGGTGATAATGTTACGCAAGCGGAACGATTAGAACCTGATTTAAATGTATTCACTCCAGGTGATACGCAAGACACCAGCACACCGAAAGCCCTTGCGACTAGTCTTCAGGCTTTTGCATTAAGTGACATACTTTCCGAAGATAAAAAAGAATTGTTCAATGATTGGCTAAAAGGAAATGCTACAGGAGATCCACTGATTCGTGCGGGTGTACCTGAAGATTGGATAGTTGGTGACAAGAGCGGAGCTGCAAGTTACGGAACAAGAAATGATATCGCAGTCGTTTGGCCACCAAACAGAGAGCCAATTGTTGTTGCGATTATGTCCCGCCATCAGAATGAAGATGCCAAATATGATGATGTGCTAATTGCTGAAGCTGCGAAGATTACAATAAACGCTCTTAAGTAAATGCTAGAGGGGGATAATTTAGATAATTTAAAAGGGCCATTTCCTAGAAGAGTGGATGGAAGAACTATTGCTTGTCGAAAGCGAATTATGCCCAGCTAATTAAAAAATTCTAATTATATGATTGCTTTGTATCAATAAAAGAAAAACGACAGTCTAACGTTTTAATCGCGTTAGACTGTTTTTTAATAGTTCGTCTGGGGTAAGGATTAGGGAAAGATATCAACGAAAGGAAGAATAAGATAGTCGAGAAATGAGGATTGTTTAATTCTCGATGTATAAAAGGAGTGAGGACGTGACAGCACACAGAAAATGGGTCATTGGATATTTTTTAGCTTTTATTGTCATGATAACGATGAATTATACAGTAGGGATGAGCGGAACAGATGTAAGTGATGCAGCGAATAACAACGAGGCCATCATCCAGCCTGCTGGATTTTCGTTTTCCATATGGGGATTGATTTATATACTATTGTTCATCTGGATGATATATCTCTTCTTTTCAAAAAAAGATAAAAGCTATATTACAGCACGCTTGAAGTTCTGGCCGATTCTTAACTTTTTATTAAATGGCGTATGGATTATCGTTTTCACTCAAGAGTGGGTGCTTGCTTCTGTCATTATAATCGCAGCACTGCTTTATACACTCGCTATGATATTTACCTCAATTAGTGAAACGAATTATCATTGGTTTGACAGACTTCCATTTTCCATATACTTTGCTTGGGTAACCGTAGCAACTATCGTAAATATATTTACACTGACAACAGCAAACAATGTGGATACGATTTTGGGAATGGGTGAGCTGACATGGACAATCATCGTTTTGATTGTTGCGGCATTGATTGGTTTGGCGATTGGTTTATTTTTCAAAGACTGGCTGTACCCTCTCGTGTTAATTTGGCCGTTTATAGGAATTTATGTGAATAGTGGAGGTGTTTCCACTGGTCTTGATGTTACACTGGCGGTAATCAGTATAGCCCTTGTCGTTGTTGCCGCTGTCGTTATCGTCAATAAAGTGCAGTCCCTTCAGACGAGGACACAGTAAAATCAAAAATTATTCTCGCCATCCTAATTTGGATAGCCTTTAAGGTAAAAACTAACACAAAAATAGTTCCCAGCATTAATAATTGTTTGGGTCTATTTTTGTGTCATTTGATCTTATCGTTTACTAACAAAGGATAATTGTTCTTAGGGACGGTATACTTATTGAAAGTGATATGGGGTTTTAGGGAGTAATTATTCCGATATTATCTCTATTATTCATCATTTCTTTAATTGCGGTGATTACCTTGTCGAAGCCACTTAACCCATCCTCAATCTACACTCCAATATTTGTAATGATTAAATCAAAAAGTGATGAAATATATTTAAGTTAAGGCTTCCCTTCTTTCAGAAGGAGTTTGCACATTTGTTGTAGAAGTATAGTTAAATGAGCGGCACCTATATCACGTGATCTCAATTGAAGTAATTACTAATTGAGTCGAGGGAGGATTCTCGGAATGGCAGACGTAAAGAAGCAAAATGAAGTTTGGGAGTGGGGCAAGGCCCTTTTTATAGCAATAGCTATAGCTTTTATTATTCGTATTTTTTTATTTACACCAGTTGTAGTTGATGGTTCTTCGATGGAACCTACACTACACGAAAATGAGCGTTTGATCGTAACAAAAATAGGTGAGCCAGATAGATTTGATATTATTGTTTTTCATGCACCGAATAATGAGGATTATATTAAGCGGGTAATTGGATTACCAGGAGACCATATTGAGTACAAGGATGATGTTTTATATATAAATGGAGAACCATTCGATGAACCTTATTTAAATGAATATAAACAAAAGGTAAATGATGGACCTTTAACTGATTCATTTACATTACAAGAGACTCCAGTAGGAAGTGATCTAGTGCCAGAGGGGCATCTATTCGTAATGGGGGATAATAGAAAATACAGTAAGGATAGTCGACATATTGGCGCTATCCCAATGGAAGAGGTTGTAGGTAAAACAAATATTGTTTATTTTCCTATTCAAGATATAAAAGTGATTGGCAAATGAATTTCATCTAAAAATAGTATCCTATACTGGCGCTGTACCTGAAAATCGTTGAGCCGCATTGTCGGCTCTTTTTTGTTCAATAAATGAGGGTTCCAACTACTAATTAGTAATTTAAATTATGCTTGACATGCAACCTTTGGGTTGTTTATACTTGACGTGCAACTTGTTGGCTGTTTATACTCGATTTATGAATACGGACAAAGATATTATTTTCAAAGCACTTGCAGACTCGACTCGGCGACTAATACTAGACGAACTTTCCGATCGTGACGAGATGACGTTGTATGAGCTGAATGCACGTCTAATTATGAATCACGAACTTTCTATTTCACGCCAAGCGATTACAAAACATCTAAACGCATTGGAAGATGCAGGGCTTGTCATATCAAAACGCAAGGGGAAATATCGAGTAGTCATTTTCAACAAGGACCCACTTAAAGATTTGCTGAAGGGATGGATAGAATAAAGGAGCAAGGAATTTATTTTTCCACTTGTAGTTGGTTACTAGCCCAACATCACGATTCAAAATTTAAAGGAGACGAAAATAAAATGAAAATTGTTGTTACAAGTATATTCGTAGAAGATCAAGATAAAGCATTGGAATTTTATACAGAAACGCTTGGCTTTATTAAAAAACAAGACGTTCCAGCAGGAGAATTTAGATGGATAACAGTTGTATCTCCCGATAACCAAAATGGGACGGAGCTTGTACTTGAACCAAATGACAACCAGGCGGCGAAAGATTATCAAAATAGTTTATTTGAACAAGGCATACCAGTAACCATGTTTGGTGTTGATGATATCCAAAAAGAGTACGAAAGGTTATTGGAACATGGTGTTAAGTTTACGATGGAACCGACGAAAATGGGAGAAATTACATTGGCTGTCTTTGACGACACATGCGGCAACCTTATTCAAATCGCTCAACTGTAATTTTTTATTAAATAAAAGGGTGTGTTAATTCGAGAAGGATTAACCGCCTTTTTTTGTTGAGTTGTATGGATGGGCAGAATAGTTGAAGGATTAAAATGTTAGAACTTTTGCAGGAGAAACGTTTCAAGGAAGAGAACTGTATATTATCAAATATTCAAGGGGAGATTTCATGTGGATGAGAAATTGTTAAGGATTGGAACTACCTATATCCCAGTAAATAATATAGAACGTTCAACGGAATGGTATAAAAATAAATTAGGTGCAGAGGTAAGTTATCAAGATGAAGACAAAGGAATTATTAATTTAGCAAACCAGAGTATTTTTCTGGTGAAATCCGATGAACATCAAAGTTCCAATTTCATTGATATCTACGGAGAAGAACGCTTTTCAATAACATTTGAAGTAGATGGTCTAGATGCATTGAAAACAATACATAAGGATTTTATTGATAAGGGCGTTAAAGTTGGAGAAATTGAAAACAGAGGTCACTCTGGCAGGAATTTTGTCTTTTATGATATAGATGGCAATAAATTCGATGTATGGAGCAAGCTTAGTCCAAGTTTTAAAGAGAGATTCTATAAATAATTAGAGGGTGGTAAGTTGCTTCATATTGCTATTTTATTAATTTCAGTGTTAGTGATTAAAATGGCATTGATAAAATTTCTGAAGAAAAAATATAGTATTGTACCTGACCCTGGAGAATACATACATATGAATGATACACATAAATGGGGGGAACGGGGATTGATTCAATGCGCAATCATTTTCTTGATTATATCCTTTTTTTCTCACCGTATCCTGTTTTTATATTTCTTTGTAATAACTCTTTGTATTGGTCTAGGATTTCGTACTTTTATGGAATATAAATATGAACGGGAACAATGTGTGTATATTATTACCTTTATAGAAACTATCAGTGTATGCATAATGATCATTGGAGCATCCATTTTGTACTATGTTTGATGTAAATTCGAAATACATTTTTCCGCTATGGGTGGCAAAGAAGAGCAACGCGAAATTTCTGCGTTGCTCTTTTACATTTTATAATTACTCTACATACCACTCTTAACTTGCCGTAAGTTAAATAAATTTTACAACAATTCCGATGCAAAAATGTTAGAGTTGTATTATATACATTTTAAGAGCATGGTAACCATCTAAGATAGGAAAGGGAGATACATATGTTTGAATACAAATTTGAAAAAGTTTTATTAGGGGAGCCACGTTTCGGTTTTAAGGATAGTCAGCCTTTAGACGATTATCATGAAATCATCCATGAACACGCGAGAGAAGGATGGAGGCTAGTACAAATTTTTTCTCCGAGCATAGATAATCATAAGGGAACGGCGACTTACTTTGAATTAATTTTTGAAAGAAAAGTAGACTAAATACATATTGAAATGTACTAACGGGTGCGATCTTTAAGAAGGATTGGCACCCGTTTTGTTGAATGTATAAAGGACGGGATTTGAATAATTAAGGGTATGGAGGAAAGTAGAATGCCAGAAATAAACCATAAAACATACATCAAGGTACCGGTTGAAAAAGTGTACAAAACGATTTCAACTTCTCAGGGATGGAATGCTTGGTTTACAGATGAAACATCTCTAGTGATAAACCCAGATGGAACGGGAGATTTGCGATTAAGATGGACAAATTTCAGCAGTGAAAATGAAACTATTGAAGATGGCGGGAAAATACTTGAGGCAATCCCAAACAAAAGATTTGTTTTTCAATGGTCACCAGGAGAACAAAGTTCAACAGTAACTTTCAATTTTGAACCTTATAAAGAAGGAACGTTGGTAATCCTACATGAAACTGGATATACAAATTCAGAAAGAGACTTAAAAGCCTGCATTGATTGTGCAACAGGTTGGGGAGAAGCATTAACACTACTAAAGATATACTTAGAGCATGGAATTGTGTATAAACAGGATTTATAATTTTTAACTAGTTGCGTTTCTTCGATAAGGAAGGAACGCTCTTTTATTAAGTTTTTGTAAAAGATCTAAGGTGGAATGTCCTCTTGTAGTATAATTGAAAAAATAAAAATAGTAATAAAATATAATGTTGGCGGTGTGATTAATGGAAAACAGACCTATCGTAAAAGAATACTCTAATGAAAATCAAGATGAGGTTGTAGATTTAATTCTTCAAATTCAGCAGCAGGAATACAATATATCCATAACAAAAGATGACCAGCCTGATTTGTTCACTATCGAAGAGTATTATCAAACGGGCAAGGGTAATTTTTGGGTTGCTCTTTATGATAGCGAGGTGGTTGGTACAATTAGCCTTTTAGATATAGGAAATGGTCAAGTTGCACTAAGGAAGATGTTTGTTAATAAGGAGTTTCGAGGATCTACATATAAAACTGCAAGTCTTTTACTAAATACTGCAATGAACTGGGCAAAAGGACGGTCTGTTAAAGCAGTGTTTCTTGGAACTACTCCGCAATTTCTAGCCGCCCATAGATTTTATGAAAAAAACGGATTTATAAGTATATATCTAGATGAGCTGCCTAAGAATTTTCCAGTGTTACAGGTTGATAAAAGGTTCTATAAGTATGTGCTTGAGTAAAAGATACATCCTAATCCAACTCCGAAAATGATTTAATCTGGAAATAAGGATAAGGACAAGCTATTATAAGTTTATCCATAACTTATCATAAGCTATCGGTATTTAATAATAGGGAGTGAAAATTTGTGAAGACAATAGATGAAGTTTCAAAAGAGCTTGGAATTGACGAAAATGTCTTGCAGAACTGGGAAAAGAAAGGATTTCTTGGTGAGGTGGCTCAAATCAATGGCAAAAAAACGTACAATGAAGATCAAATCGTACGTATCAAGTTTATCCAACAGCAGGTAAAGGAGCAACTTAAAAAGGGATGAAGTTTCATCTCGAAAGTATTTAATCTATAAAAATGGCTGCTTGTATATAAAAGGATTGTTTCTTCAGAAAGAAACGATCCTTTCTTTATTTGGTCTGTTTACCTACGTATATTGAAGGACACTGATTTTATAGACAGGATTGATAAAGAATCTTGTAAGAAAACTTAGCAAGATTAGTAAAGAAATCACCTCAAATAATAAGTACACTCAATTTGAGGTGATTTAATATGTATTTACAAGTGATAAAACATAATAAAAATGTACTGTTTTACTTATTAGGTGCCGGGTTTTCTAGTTTGGGGAATGTTATATCTGGCTTAGCTTTCCTATTTATAGCTTATGAGATGACCGAATCAAGTATACATACGACTGGTATCGCGATTTCACAAGTGGTACCATATCTTTTATTTGGATTAATTGGAGGAGTAATTGCTGATTGGGTGGATAAAAAATGATGTTAGTAATAATTGACTTTATCAGAGTGCCTCTAACGTTATCACTAGTGCTGTTTTACCAATTAGATGTTCTAAATTATTGGCATTTAATAATAGTTAGCTTTCTTATCCAGTGTTTAGGCTGTGTTTTTAATCCTGCTCATAGGGCTATCTTACCCATAATAACAAAGGAAGCGGAAAGATCTTCTGTTAACAGTTTACTCGACACAGTTACAAGGGGGATTACGGTATTAGGACCAATTGTTAGTATAGTTTTAATGAATACAATGAACGTAATACACTTTTTTACATTCGATGCGCTAACCTATCTTATTAGTGCAATTCTTATCTCTAAAATCCAATTCACGGAAAATAATTTAACAAGTGAAGGTCCAAGCCAAAGAAAAATAAAAGATATTTTTATCTCCATAAAGGATTTTTTAATTTGGGTAAAAAAGCAATCGATAATCCGAACTTTGTTTTTAGTTACAGTTATCATTGTGTTTTTCAATACGTGGGTATGGCAAGTCGGTTTACTACTGCAACTAAAAGAAACGACTCCAAATGGAGAGGAGCTTTATAGCTTACTTTTAGGATGGTATGGTGCTGCTGTAATCGCAGTTAACTTGCTTATGCCATTAATATGGAAAAAATTAAGTTTGAAAATTTATTTGTTTGGTTCGTTGATTTGGGGAATAGGCATTCTCCTTTTAGGATTTGCGTATATCCTTCCATTTTATTTCATTGGAATATTAGTTGCGGCAATAGGATTACCTATATCCGGCTTATCTCGAGTTTATTTGTTACAGAAATATCTTCCCACAGAAAAACTAGGCAGGGGCTTTAGCTTTAATGCATTTCTTTTGTACTTATCAAATGCTGTTTCTCTTGGTGTATTCGGATTTGCTTCTTCCTTCTTGTCTACAAGAATCCTTTTTGTAGTATGTGGAATGATGATGGTTATTTGTTCAGCTGTTTATTTATTAACCATTTCTCGAAAAGCACCAGGAGTCATCCCGTATAATCGTTTAAATAATTGATTGTAGACTGTAACAGAAGAAAACCCACAGTCCATTGCAATATTTAGCACCGTTTTATTGGTTGTTTTAAGCATTTCCTGACTTTTGATAACTCGGTAAATTTGTAACCAAGAGTAAGGTGAAATCCCTAAAATATCCTTAAAGTAATGGGCAAATTGAAATTTACTTAAATTTGCTATTTTTGCCATCTCATCTAATGACCATGAATGCTGATAATCCTCTTTTAAAGCTTGGATTGTTTTGTGAATTTGTGGATCTATTGTTTCATAGTTATTTAAATTAATATCCTGCGTATGTGTTCCGATGGCACTTTTCAGTATTAGTATTGCCAACTGAGTGAAACTGTGTTCCAAAAAAATTTCCATTGATCTAATATCATCTTTTTCAAGTCGTACGAAATCTAGTACAAAATTAACCCAGCTTGATATTTGAGTGTTCTTCTGGGTGCTGGTAGCAAACTGAATATCATGGTGAACAGGATATAGAGATTGAGAGATTTCATTAATGAAAGAAGAGTTCAATTCAATTAAAAATTTGCTGTCGTCTATTGCTAGTTGTTTATGTTCATCTTCGGGATTGAATAAAATGAATTGTTTGTCATTAAGGGTAATCTGGTTTCTATTCGTTTGGTAATCTATATTTCCTTGTAAAGAATAAATGAATTTATAACAATCATCTGTACGCCAGTTGCTTTCTTGGTTGAAATCTTTTTTAAATAAAAGAACTCCATGATTGTTTTCCAGTAGTAATTTTGTTGAGCTCAAATAATCACCTTCTTATATCTTATAAAAATTGTATCACAGTGAGAAGGAAAATAAATGCAGCAAGCATTTATAGGCGCTGAATCTAGTCTAATCTAAGGTTTACCCCTAAAGGAAGGAAAACTGCAAGTTTTTGTTGAATATAGATAATAGGGATAGTATCTCAAAGCCAAATAATGACCGGAATTAATTGTAGGTATATCTGGAGTAGAGCATGTATGGATAACCCTTTAGTGCCGGCCGAAAGCCTTAATTATTCCTTCAATATTTAACTGAATATATAGAAGAAATCCTAGAAATGAAACGAAGACAGTCATGGTCATGGGCATTGTCTACTTTTTTCAGGGAAAGGAGATTAAAATAAATGGATCTTCATTACGAAATTAAAGGAAACGGAAAGCCGGTTATACTACTTCATAGTGGAGCTATGGATTCACGTGACTGGGAATTCATCACACCACATCTATCAAAGTCGTTCAAAGTGATCACTCCTGATGTCCGAGGTGCAGGGAAATCACCCGTTCCGAATGAACCCATTGATTATGTTGAGGATCTAAGAAAACTCTTGGATCATCTTAAAATTAAGAAAGCAGCCCTCGTTGGACATTCCCTAGGTGGACAAATTGCGACTGATTTTACTCTGACCTATCCAAAAAAGGTATCTCAACTGGTGTTGGTTGCTCCTGGCCTCTCAGGGTTTAAATTTTCTTCCGAACATGCGGAATTAGAGAGCCGAGTTTCTAAAGCTGCACCTGATGTCGAGAAAATGGCTAGTATAATATTAAGCGAGCCTTCCTGGAGCGTTTCTTTCGGAAAAGTATACGATTTATTGCGCGAGATGATGGTGCATAATATTCAAAAGACTTTTGATTGGAAAACATTCAAAACTTCCTCTAATTCAGCGATGGAAAGATTGGGAGAAATTAAAACGAAGACACTTTTTATCATAGGTGAGAAGGACTCAGAAGACCTCTTTAAAATCGCAAAATTATATAAGGAAATTCCCAATATTGACTTTGTGCGTATACCCGATGCTAATCATATCATCACCTTGTCCCATCCTAAGGACGTTTCCAACCACATCAATCATTTTTTGAACTTACTAGAATGGTAATAAGTTCCGGAAGTGGCCGGAAGAAAGAACAATTAAGGAAATAACCAATATCTATGATTATAAAGAGAATGAAAAACGGAGATTCTCCCCTTTATAAAAAAATAGTGGGTACACTCCTTTTTATTGAAGGGCGGTATATAAAATGGACTTATTCCTTTGGATAACTATTGGTTTTATTATAGTTGGGCTTGTTATTCTTACCTCTATGAAAAAGAGTATGGAAAGTAAACTTGCATTTATTAATTCAAATAATGTAGATGAAGGAAGCTTAAAGCAAGCTAAATCTATCATTTGGTGGATAGTGGGCACCACAGCTTGGGGAATAGGAAGTATGATTCTTATCGTATCGTGGTTTCATCATCACTTTGGATAAGTATTTTACTTTAGCAGAAAATGATAACTTGGAGTGAAGAAAATGGAACACCATATGGGACTCTATGAAACACCTTTTCATTCAATGAAGTCAGAAAAAAAGAAAGTGGAAGTGAGATTGAATGATGAGAAAAGGAGAAAAGTAAAAGTAGGAGATACGATTAGACTCACAAAAGTTCCAGATAGAAATGAAACATTGACAGTTGAAGTTATTGAGTTAAAGGAGTATCCAACATTTAAGGAAATGTATGAAACCATTCCTGCAGATGATTTTGATGCTGTAGGTGATTCCATTGAAGAAATGGTAGAACGGACTTATAGAATATATACTCCAGAGCAAGAAAAGGAATGGGGCACATTGGCGATTACCATTCGATTATTAGATTAAGGATTAAACCTGTGGGACTAATTAATTGAAGGGTACAAAGACATTCTAAAAGAGTTGTCAAACCGACAACTCTTTATATATATGCCTGACTTTTTATTAAAAAAACTCGTAACCGAAGGATCGCTCCTTAAATGGGACAAACAAAGATAGAGGGGGAGAACTGATTGAAGAGAGTTGATGTTGCTTATGTACTTTTGTTAGATGAGCATAATGAAAAAGTATTGATGGTAAAAAATAGAGGAGAAAATTCCTCTTACTATACACTTCCTGGTGGCGCAGTAGAATATGGAGAAACATTAGAGGCGGCTGCTATTCGCGAGGTTAAGGAGGAAACTGGGTTGGATGTTGAAATAGATGAGGTGTTTACAGTAAGTGAAGCATTTATTGAAGAACGAGGACACCACGCAGTTTTCTTTACTTTTACTGGAAAAGTTGTGGGTGGAGAAATAGAAATCTCAATTCCTGAAGAGATTGAGGAAGTTACTTGGATGGAAGCTGATTTGGCAGAAATATACGCACATATTCCAAGTGAATTGAAAGGGCTGATAAAGAAAAAGTCTACAATTCCCTATATCAATAGAGGACGGGTCGTTCATAGTTAAGGATATTCATTTTCTATCATGCAGTAGGATCGTTTAACAAGACAATGGGTTTATAATCAAAAAATCTATTATGAGGTGTTTCCAATGAAACAGGGAGTTTGGGAGAACGAATACAAAAGCGTTGAAAATTTATGGGGATATAATCCAAACCATGTATTATCCACCTACATAGATATTATTCCTAGGAGCGGTAAGATTTTAGATATCGGAATAGGAGAAGGAAGAAATGCCTTCTTTTTTGCTAAGCAGGGGTATGAGGTGGAAGGGATAGATATTTCTGAGACGGCTATCAATAGGTGTTTGCAGCTGGCCGAAAAATACAACCTTCCGATAGATACTAAAGTTGGTGACATTAGAGAATACGAGGTTAAGAAAGATAATTACTCTTTAATCATTCTATCCAATGTATTGAACTTTTTCTCAGTTGAAGATATTGTTACCATCATCAGCAAATTAAAGACTGGATTAAAAGAAAACGGTTTAATATATATAAATGTATTTGATAACGAAGAGCCTAGTATATTAAAAGCAAAAGAAAGATGTAAGCAGGTAGCTGAATTTACATATTACGATGAGAAAAATAAAATGTACCATCATTATTTCACTCAAAACGAGCTTGAGGATCTGTTGGCAGACTATGAAACAATCAGCTTAGTGAGGTCGAAGTTTTTAGATCTTACCCACGGACATCCGCACTATCACAGTACATTAGAAATTTTATCTAAGAAAAATGAAACTAACTTAATCATTGGAGGTGACAGTGGTGGAAAAAGAGTTAAATAATGCAATTGATTTACGTAAGAATGGAAATTACAGAGAATCTAACGAGATACTTCTAAAATTGGTACAGGAATTTCCAGACCATGCATCGATTAACTATCAGTGTGCTTGGAGTTTTGACTTACTAGGAGAAGAAGCGAAAGCAGTACCTTTTTACGAAAAAGGAATCAGGTTAGGGTTGCCTTCAAAGGAATTGGAAGGAGCTCTATTGGGATTGGGCAGTACATATAGAACATTAGGGAAATATAAAAAATCAAAAAAGACCTTATTAAAAGGAATTGAACTATTCCCCAATAATAAAGCAATCCAAACGTTCTATTCCATGACCTTATATAATTTGAACGAACATGGTGAAGCGATGGAGCTATTACTAAATTGTTTAATAGAAACGACAAGTGACGCCGAGATTATAAGCTATAAAAAAGCAATTGAGTTCTATTCGGATAAATTAGATGAGGTTTGGAAGTAGTTTGTAAAAAGGTGTATTTAAAGAACGGGCGCGATCCTCCATAAAGGAGGTCGCGCCCGTTTATCAGTAGGCGATACCCACACGAGATTTAATATAATCTCTCGAAGTGATCTGGCTATAGGTAAACTCCGCTGTATCTGGTACTGAAATTTTAGCCCCATTCTCCGGCAAAAAATCACGTTCTATACGATATTCACCAATTTTTTCTCCGTCAGGTAAATAGGTGGGACAAACAATCGTCCAGTCGAGTGTTGACTCTTTCAGGATATCATAAGCTTTATGATGATCTTCCGCAGCACGAGTTGATTTTCGTTTTGATTCACTGGACTGATACCGCAGTATCTCTGGTGAAGTTCTACTTTGTAAGATACCTGCCGTCCCGACAGTTATAATTCGCTGTATCCCTTCATTTTCCATAGCTTCAATAATTAGTGGCATACTCTCAGACAGGGTGGTTGTCCCATCCGTATTCAGTGCACTTATAACTATATCCATTCCATGCATGGCTTGAGCGATATCAGCTTTATTTAAAACATTCCCTTGAGTAATAGTTAAATTTTCATCATTTATTTCTATTTTCTTCGGATTTCGAGCGAACGAAGTGACTTGATGGTTGTCACGTAGAGCATTGCTGACTACTGCACTTCCAACTCTTCCAGTTGATCCTAAAACTAATATATTCATAGTAATGCGCCTCCTCACAATCACTTTACTATAAAAGTTATCTATTGTCCTTTGAATAACTTTATTGGTGAAGCGGATGGATTGTTTTCATGATGGAATGTGTACCTTAAAAATTTCATCATCATATATGTGTTTTTGTGTGTTTTTTGAAAATAGTCTTGTAAGGGGATTTAAATGTATATATAATATATACTGTGTATATTATGTATATACGGTTTGTTTTATAAGAAATCATCTTTGTACATAAAAACAGACCAGAGTGATTGTCTACGCATCATACGTCTTCCTAATGATTTTTCTTTACATTTATTGTTATCTGATATAGAAAGGAGGGCTTATCGCATGTTTGATAATCAAGATGATAATCACCCTATTAGAACACGAAGTTGGATTCTTCCCCTGGGGATATTTTTAGGTTTGCTATTTATTATGTTTTTCATTGATAGTTCGTCATGGACAATAAATTTTCGAGAGGGGACTTTCGTTGAAAGGAAGGTTCTCCATTCCAGATTCTTTACTGACTGGTTTACTCCATATAGTAAATCAGAGTTAAACTTCCTTACTTTATTAATTTCAATTATTTTTCTCCCTGAAGTTATTATCAATGCCATTAAACAGATGAAAATGAATAAACAAAAATAATTTGTTTTACCAGCTCTATGAAGTTGAGGAAGAGTAGGTTTTAACTTAGCTTATTATAAATCTCTATACCTTTTAAAAATAATAGTAAGGGAATGATGCTCAGTTGAGAAAATGGTTGAACAATCTTGGCTTTTTTCTAATTATGACGGTTCTTTTATTCATTGTAGATGGCACGTTTTTATTGAATAATTTTGAGTTGGGGGATTTCGGTGAAAGGATGTTACGTACAAAACTTTTTACTGAATGGTATAACTTCTATGATAACCAACTATTTAATGTAGTTTCCTTCATTGCATTGCTCCAATTTTTGATTACTGGGTTATATGTTTTTTCATCTAAGCTATGGAGTAAAAAATAAAACTTCATATGCAATCTTATATTCTGAAGTTTGTAAGTATGGTAGAAATGGCAAAGTGCTAACTCACAAATACTTATGTAAGAAACTGACGTATTGGGATCATACGTCAGTTTCTTACATATACGAAATTATTAGCTTAATAGTTTTTAAAGGGTAATTAAATAATATTAACTTAGTCTTGTTAAGGTGATTGCCGCATTAACAATTGTTGCCCCGTCCGCCGTAGTAGCCAAAGTATCAGGCGTGGTTCCGATGTTTCGGAGTGTTAATGTAGCTCCATTTGGTATAGTTAAAATTACAGAGCCTGTGGCTATTCTTGTTGTATTAGTTGTACCACCTATCTGACCATAAGCAGTTGAAGGTTGGGGTGTTCCGTTAAGGGCTAATGCGAACACTAAAGAGGTGTTCCATCCTGAAATTAATACGTTTACTTCATACCAAATTCGGTAAGCACCACCATTTGCAATGTTGATAGTTGCAGTTCCAGGTGTATGAGTAACTCCTCCAAATAAAGAGCTGTTTGCACTAAAAGTAACATTACTATTCGCAGCCACGTTTTGAGCTCCGGTATTGTAAACATAACCATAAGCTGCAGCCAAAGTACCAGCTGCGCCAGTAGGTCCTCTAGCGCCCGTGGCCCCGGTTGGACCTCTAGATCCAGTTGCACCAGTAACTCCTGTCGTTCCGGTAGCTCCAGTTGGACCAGTCGTTCCTGTTGCCCCAGTGACCCCGGTTGCACCCGTCGGTCCAGTTGCTCCGGTTGGTCCTGTAGCTCCAGTTACTCCGGTTTCTCCCGTTGGTCCTGTAGCTCCCGTAGCTCCGGTGGCTCCTGTAGCCCCGGTCGCCCCTGTAGGCCCTGTAGCTCCAGTTACTCCGGTTTCTCCCGTTGGTCCTGTAGCTCCAGTTACTCCGGTTTCTCCCGTTGGTCCTGTAGCTCCCGTAGCTCCGGTGGCTCCAGTTGCACCCGTTGGCCCTGTAGCTCCGGTGGCTCCTGTTGCACCCGTCGATCCTGTAGCTCCGGTCACTCCGGTGACCCCTGTTGGTCCTGTCGCGCCAGTTGCTCCAGTTATCCCTGTAGCTTCAATATCTACTACGGCTGATCCTTCACTTATAGTTATATCTAACGTATCAGATTCGAATATTAGATTTTCTCCATAACCAAGAGCTACACTACCACCTTCACCACCAGTACCGCTTAGTATATTAAACAGTGATTCGCCAGGAACTAGTACTCCAGTAGCCCCAGTTGGCCCCGTGGCGCCAGGGGGTCCCGTTGGCCCGGTAGGCCCAGTAGGTCCGATTGTTCCAGTAGGAGAGTCGGGTACATTTACTATCCAATTAGGAACCCTCCTTGGAAAGGAATCAGTTCCTGGTTTTTCAATCCTTGGTTTACAGGGGTCTGAACAATGTTTATTGTCTTTTTTGGTTATATAAGACACCTCCAATCTTTTATGTTTAATATTTAACGAACAGATAGTAGTAAGGATTAATACATTAATCTAATACCTGACGATTTTGACGAGGCTAGTTTTATTGAAAGCTAGATTTTATGAACAATCCTTTCTGATTAATCCTCAAGCCCTAGAATTCATTACGATAAAACCGTTCCTCCTTTACGAGAAGTTAGATATACTCGTCGTGGATCTTTTGGAAATATTTCTTCATCAGATGAGTTAATGGAAGCGGTATATGCAGGAGTGTAGTTCGTCAATTTAGTCTGTCCGGTTAACTATTTCAGTTGGAGTTATAAAATCTAAGAGAATTCTTTTTAATAATCGGTCATCTGTATATCTGGTTGTTGACTATTCTTGCCACTAAAAATTACACTCCTCTGAGTGCTCCGTTAAATACTAGATTATTCATATTGCGAGTCGATTGTATGGACATTCATAGTTAGACCCGAAATTTTAACTGAAATGGTAGTAAATACTCTGATTGCTGAAGTATTTGAAAGCTGAGAAAGAATAAGTTAGGCAGAGGAGTAAAAGTTGAACTTACTTGACGAGGAAAAAGCAAATAGAGTGTTTAAATCATTAAAAGAGTAGGAATCCTTCAAGAAGGAATAGCATCTTTTTTGTGGAATATATAGTATAAGGGGAAATTTTCCATATTGGGAATTTATAAAAAGAAAGGAAATAGGTATGAGCGAATATAAACGAATTATTTTAATCATCCTTTTTATTCCATTGGTTATTCTCGTCATCGCTTGGATTATGAATCTTTTTTATCCAAGTAGCTTTACGATCGCGGCTAAAATTTATTTAGGTTATTTGATCACGCTGCTTAGTGTATCCATAGCCTGCTTGTTGAGTGTAGGAAAGGTCGAAAAAAGAAAGTATCAGTTATGGGGAATAACTATTATGCTGTTAATTTCAGCACCCTTGGCTTTTTCCATCGGATTTACTGTTGCAATTATTGAAAGAGATGGTTTTGCAGCACTGATAATGTTATTTATATTTCCGATTTTATTCATTATTGGACTTATCCTTTTGTTAGTCGGTGTATTTAAAAAGGGTATCAGTCGGGGACACTCAGATTTGAAAGGTGTGTAAACGTGGAGAATGATAAACAATTAACGTTTGATGAGTTACAACGTTACCTTGCATTGAAATACAGTGGGGGACATACTTCATCTGCTCTATTTATGAAACTGGTAGAAGAAATTGGTGAAGTCGCTGAGGTGCTTAACCAATTAGAAGGAAGAAAAGAAAATACGGAGAAAACATCTCTAGAAAAAGAGTTAGTCGATGTTATCCACTATGTGGTAGCAATCGCTAGCATCAATCATATCGATTTAACAAATGCAATTATTGAAAAAGATAGAGAAGCAGCAATTAAATATAATCACTCACCCAATTTAGAGGAATTTTTAGAAGTTAAACATAAGGAGTATAAATCTCCAGTTGAATCGCACTTTTAAGATGGAGGGATACTTTTGTCGTTTAATTATCGTATATTTAACTCAATGCCCACCAATGATGTTTTAAAAGGAATGGAGGAGTTGCATAAAGAAATTTTTGGGACTCCAGATGATTTGATTAATAAAATGAGTAGTAAAACTAAATTGTTGGTCATTGTAGCAATGGACGGTAAGAGAGTTATTGGATATAAGATTGGATATGAACTGGATAATCGTACGTTTTATAGTTGGCTGGGCGGAGTGGATCCGAATTACAGAGGGCAAGGTATTGCTTCTATGTTGATGGAAAAACAACATCAGTATTTAAAAGATGAAGGTTATCGTGTTGTTCAAACAAAAACAATGAATAGATGGCGTCATATGTTAGTTTTGAATATAAAAAATGGTTTTGATGTTATGGATACTTATACAGATAAAAATGGATTACATAAAATAATTCTTGAGAAGAGGTTATTAGATGAATGAGTGTTGTCCTTTTCATATGAGTCCTAATTAAAACGGGAACATATGAAGCAGGATTAGCATCTTTTTTGTTGAATAAATATAGGAGCTAGGAGCAGTAAGAGAATGCAAAATGGAGGAGATTTTATGGAAAACAATTCATTCCGTAAGTTTCTTGATTCGTATTTAGAGATTTGGAGAAATTCATCATTGACCGACATGAAAAATATTATATCCGAGGAATTTAGTGCTAGAGAAATTTCAGACGGTGAAATCGTGGACTTTGGTTATGAAGAATCAGTATCTGGTTGGGAACAAGGCTTTGCATTTGCAAAAAAAGCAGAGAACGAATGGGATCTAAATGAAATATCTGTAATACCTCTAGGGCAGGATGAAATGATGGCTATCTTAGCTGCTACATTAGTTATTGATGGAAAAAAGTTAGACAATGTGAGTTTGTTTTTTAAAACGTTCAGAAAGCAAGAAAACAGCGATTGGAAATTAATCAGAAGTTACATAGAAACAGGAGTACCTTATGAAAATATTAAAAAAATCCAATTCAACTAACATAATATTAGGAATATGAATATGGAATATACAAGCTACAGGTTGAATGGATATGAAATCTCTTTAGCAACAAGTAAGGAATCAGACCAGATTATCTCCTTATTGAAAGATGCTGCAAAGTGGCTAAAGGAAAGGCAAATTGACCAATGGGGATTCCTGGCTAGCGGAGGGGAAGACGAAGGAATAAGACAGGCAATCCACAATAAAGAGACCTTTATCGTCAAAAGGGATGGGGAAATCGTGGCCACGTTCACACTCTATTTGGAACAAACTGAATGGGACCAGCATGTTTGGGGGAGATTGAATGATGAAGCAGTATACCTCCATCGCTTAGCATTAAGTCGTTCCGAAATCGGATCCGGCTTGGGAAAAGTAGTTTTACAGTGGATGGTTAATCATCTTAGAAACGAAGGAAAAAGTACGCTCAGATTAGACTGTGTAGGGGATAACGTGAAACTGAATGAATTTTATCTAAACAATGGTTTTGAGATGGTAGGTACAAGTGATGGACATTCGTTGTATCAAAAGAATTTATAACCATAATTTCATGTAATTGAAGGAGTCCTACGAGTGGTGGTCCGAATAAGCACAACCACAACTCATAGGACTCAAACATTTAATCTTCCATAACTGCATTTCCTTGTTCACTCAGTTTCTTCAATGAGGTGACCATATGATCTATTTCTTCATCGGTATGTCTTTCCCAAGCCCGCAGTTCTGCTATAATTTTCAAGGGAGATTTGGACCGATAAGAACGGGTTGGGTTTCCTGGAAATCTTTTGTCGGTCAAATTTGGATCATTTTCAAACTCACCTAATGGTTCCACAATATAAATTCTTTCTTTAGAGGAGGAGCTTGCTAATTCAGCGCCCCATTTAGCAGCGTCTAAAGTTGCAGTAAAGTAGATATGATTGGATTTCTTATCTTGATAATTTGATAAATGTTGGGGCTCCAACAAATCTCCAATCTTTAGTTCAGCTTTCGTACCGTGGAAAAAAGGTCCTTGATCCAAGACAACTTTATTGTTATTCATATGGACACACCTCTCTATGATTAAATTTGTATAACTACTATAGTACAGGGACGGCCAAAAGAATAGTCTATAAATAATCGTGGATCCGTAGTATAATATAGTTAGACAGAATGATGGCAGGCAACATCTGCTGTTGTTTTAATATGTGATCAACGAGAGCATTAATCTGAGTGGGATTAATGCTCTTTTTTATTAAATTTATGTATAAAGTAAAAAATCATGTAATAATTATTTGGGATTAATACTCCCTAGGATATGCGAAGATATCTATAAATTAAGCTACGTGCGTGGTCCAGGGGGAATCATTTTAGCTGAGAAAATTAAATAAGCTGATTTTATTTATTGTATCTAACGAATTCGTCAAAAAGGAAACCGTTGTCATTTATTATAGGTAGAGGGTATTTTGTAAAAGTAGACAGTGTGTTAGAATTAGGAAAATGTTGGTAAAATTAGGGGGAACATAAATGGATAAAACAACAATAGAGGTTTTGCAATCTGAAAATGAAATTATGCGGGCGTTTCCTGTAATGAAGCAATTACGGACCCATCTTGATGAAAAAGCATTTCTGGGACTAGTTCTAGAGGCAAAAGCGAAAGATAGATATAATCTTGTGGCGTTGATCGATGATGGAGAAATCGTTGCAGTAGTCGGTTTTAAACCGATGATCACTCTATATTATGGTAGATTTGTTTGGGTCTGTGATTTAGTGACGGACGCTAAAAGACGTTTAAAAGGCTATGGAGAAAAATTACTTCAATATGTTCACGGATGGGCAAAAGAATATAATTATGAAAGTGTTGCTTTATCCTCGGGTTTACAAAGAACGGACGCGCATCGTTTTTATGAAGATAAAATGAACTATGACAAAGTAAGCTATGTGTTTAAAACGTCCTTAAAATAGCGAAGTCGAATAATGATTATCTTACAGGAGTTCGGTCCTTTAATTCTGTCTAAATTTAAACTTTTGTATACATATTCTCTTGCGAAGGCATCGAACTTTTTATTGAGCTCATCCTTCAGGGGCAGTTTTTTAACAACAAAAATGGAGAGATGAATTTTGAAAGAAAATAAACTAGCACTGTATTTCAATATGATTTTGGGTACGATTGGAAGCATACTCATTGCATTAGCTGCAGTTTGGTATTCAAGTAAAGTGAATGATCTCGTAGGAAATGCGTTCATACTATTCGGTTTTATTTTAGTGATGGGTTATATCAGCTACCTGGAAAATAATGCAGGAATAAGTAAAAAATTGACTTGGTCTAGGGTCATCTTATCTATTATTCTATTTATTTGTATTGTGTTTTCAATGTAGAAAATGTATGGCTAAAATGGGGGATAAGCATTGAAAGAATTCGAGTTAAGTTTTAAAAATAAATATGTAAAAACGTGGTTTATTTGGATGATTCCTTTAATCATACTTACGTTGATATTATTTATTTTTTTGCCATTATCATATCATTGGATACCAGCTCTTCTTTTAACCATCGGTGCAAATATCTTTTATGCTTGGGTGAAGTTGGATAAAAGGAAAAATCGCGGAATAAAGATGAATAAATATAATAGAAATATTATATTCATTGTCTTTACAGTAATCATGTCATTACTGATTTTCACATATTGGTTTAAGTTAAATTTTGGTTATGGTCAATTATTTCTGATTATTGCTGGAGGGTTATGAGAAAAACTACTAAACTTAATTATTGTAAGAGATTAGGGTTGAGAGAACATGATAGATTTTATTAAATTACTTGGGGGATGAAATGAATAGATTATGTTCGAAATTTCTAATGGCTTTATTTTTATTATTTTTGTGTGCCTGTAATAACAGTAATTCCACTGAAAACAAAATTTCAGTTGCGGAATTAACAGACCGGGAGAATGCCATCCTTACGACAACGTCAGATAAATCATTTGTATTCGATTTTGAGTTGGAGGATGAGCATACAGAAGTATCGGTCTGGATTGAAAAATATGAAGCCGGTGAATTGGTCGATGATCAGTTAATGGAATTGACTTCACATGTAAGCAAAGATGGCTCCATTATTTTTTCAAATCCTAAGGACAGTACTAGGGAAGAGTACCTTCCATTCTATATTGGAATAGGCAGCGAGGGGAGCGTTGCTTCTATAAGCAGTTATGATAATCATGCACAAGATTTGGAAGAGATGGCGAGTGTATGGGGAAGCTTTCCAGAAAATCTCACATTCGATCAAGAGGAAATGTTGCTTGCGGGTATTTGTTATTCTGACAATGAAAGTGGACTAAGCTCACTTACTACAGATTTCTATCAAAATCCTGAAGGCAATATAAATGATTTGAAAGATTATAACGTCATATATCTCCTTAAAGCGAAGTTTATTAAATAATGCTGATGGAGCGATTTCTTTTTTAGGGCAGTGAAAGATTTTTAGTATGGGAATTATAAAGTGTAAGGCAGTCGCTTATTGTGCTAAATCCAGAAGGGGATATGTGTATGAAGATTATTCAAATTATTTTCTCATTGTTTCCAATTCCTTTTTTATTTCACTATTACGAGTACAATAGTCATCTTGCTAAACAAGAAGCTGTTTTTTTATTTCCGGGATTTCTGTTGTTCATCATTATTGTAGGCATACTAATGAGGAAGATCAAATTATCTTTATTCCTGGCTTTTAGCATACTGATGACAATTATTTCTTTACTATTAGGTAACTTATTTATTGTCGACGATGGCAGTTGGTTTAAACCATTTGGTAGAGACGTGGCAATTATATTTATATCCATAGTATATATTTTGGGGCAGTCGATCGTAAGGTGGATTAGTAGGCCTATACCGTAAACCAGCAATCGAATGGATTATTGATCAGTATCAAGTGAAAACGGATAAGAAGTCAGGTATTATAGATGACCCTAACTTGTATTCAGATGATGAACGCTACATTTTCAATTTGCTATTACGCATAATTAATGTATCAGTTCAGACGGTAGATTTGGTTAACAGTTTGCCGCCATTAGAAATTGTAGATTAATCAAGTGATGTACCTAACGAAATAAATAAAAAGATCGGTATTGTATAATGCCGGTCTTTTTTGCTTGAATGAACTTCCATATTCCCCAAAGAAACAAGAGGTATTTTAAGAAAAAAGTGGGTGTAATGTAAGCCCGAACTAAGAAATTTTATAATAGAAGCAACTAAAATTAAAAACAGAAACGCCAAATAACCGTGAATCTGAGATGTTTTAAACAGATTTACGGTTA
>NZ_JBHUDE010000146.1:0-24423 GCF_042678205.1 Oceanobacillus luteolus | reverse complement strand
GCATAACTTTACTGGGTTAGTTTAGTGTTGCCTTTTTTAAGGATAATGCACCTTGATAACTGAACAATTATTTATTTACCTCTTGACATATCACCGCAGGTCTTTTACGTCTATATAGAATGTAAATTTGGGAAATGATTTTTGTATCTTGTTTTTGACTACTTCAGATGGCAGAAATCCGCTCCACTCACGGAACGCTCGCGAGAAGCCATCCATGGATCGATAGCCATATTTTAACGCTACATCGGTCACTTTCCCTCCATTAATCAACTCAACATTGGCGACTGACAATCTCCTGTTTTTGATATATTCATTTAAAGTCATTCCGGCCATGTAAGAAAACATTCTTCTAAAATGATAATCAGATATCCCTACAATTTGAGTAATATCCTTCCCAGTGATTTCTTCCGTTAAATGTTCTTCGATGTAATCCATTAAACTATTGAATTTATGAAGCATTCATTTCCCTCCTTCACATCACTATCTTATCGGCAAAAGTTAAAAGCTACTCGATAATTCACGTACGGAGTTTATCGATTGTAATATGGTTTATCATGTCATGTTACCCTCATCTTCAAATCACTGAAGACTGGATCACGTTTGGATCCAGCCCTGCATGTTATTATAAATATTTTCCTGTATAAGAATTACTGTTTTCCTTTATCTCTGCTGGTGTTCCTTCTGCAATCACTTGGCCACCAGCTTCCCCTCCTTCTGGTCCTAAATCAACAATCCAGTCTGAGGCTCTTATCATTTGGCTGTTATGTTCAACCATAATAACAGTATTACCAGCATCGACGATTCGGTTGAGTAAGTTTAATAGTTGGATGACATCATTTGGATGCAGTCCTGTTGTAGGTTCATCCAGTAAGTATAAAGAATGTTTATTTCCTTGTTTTAATAATTCCTTTGCCAGCTTCAGCCGTTGCCCTTCACCACCTGAAAGTGTTGTTAGTGATTGTCCCAACTTTAAATAACCTAATCCAATCTCAACAAGTAATTCGAATACAACTTTAATTTTTTTCTCTTCCTTAAAAATGTTTAAACAATCCTGAACGGAAGTTTCGAGTATATCAGTAATGGAATGACCATTATATCTGGATTCCTTGGCTTATATGGACTACCAAATCGAACAACAGCTTCGAGGTGCACATTACTTATACAAGTTAATTGAGTTAGTGAAAGCAAAAGGAAATGAAACTTAGATAAGATTCATTTCCTTTTCTAATCTCTCTTGCAATTATCTTCTTTATCATCTTCGCCCTTAATCAATAAAAAGACTCTTGCATTTTAAGATTTGGCCATCCTAAAAGTACATCGAATTTACTTTCTCTAGATCATTTAATAGTAAATTAATCTCTTCTTGGGTCAATCGTATCGGCAATTGATCATATAACGTAATGACATGACCGTCAATATCCTCCTGATTCTTTTTCAAATAGTGATATAGACTTTTTAGCTGGTTCTCATTGATTGTTGTTTCAGTCGTGAAATGCTTAACCTGTTTTAAGGAAAACTCATTATTGCCTTCGTCAAATTCACCTGAAATGATATCTCCATTGAGCAACATATCATCACTCCTGTTTTCGATTCTTTTTAATTAGTGTAACCAAAAACAGTGACCTTATTGATCGGTCAGCTTTTTAACACTAGTTTTCTATCCTCTATCAGATAAACACTGTCGGCTACTTTATCAATAAAAGTTCGATCATGTGAAACAAGAAGTACGGTTCCTTCATATCCTTTGATGAACTTCTCCAATGCCTCGATACAGAAGATATCCAAGAAATTTGTAGGTTCATCTAAAACCAGCACATTATATCTTCCTAAAAACAGTTGGCAAAGTACTAATCTTATTGCTTCCCCACCGCTTAAATCTCGAATATCCTTTATGAGGTCGGTACCATTGAAATTCATTGCATGAAGTACAGAGCGTATTTTACTCTCAGGAAAGTCACTTTCGGATTTAATATTCTCTAAAACAGTTTTGTTTTTAGTAAATTTATAGTCCAACTGCTGATAAGCACCAAACACTACCTTTGGTGAAATTGTCAGTCCTTCTCCCCTTTGTAAAATCTGCTGCAGCAGTGTTGATTTCCCTGACCCATTTTTTCCAGTGATTGCAATCTTCTGTCCTAAAGGGAACTGAAAGCTTGCTTCATCTAGAAGAATCTTATCTCCAACTAGTAGGTGCAACCGATCCGCCATAATCGGAAACTTATTATGCAGCTCAAGAGCTTTTGATTGATGGAAGCGAATCATTTGTTCTTCCTTTGGTGCTTCGACTGCCTCCAATTGTTCCACTCTCTTCTCCATTGCCTTGGCTGCACGCTGAACCGCCTTTTGGCTCGTGCCTTTTGATTTCGTTTCAAACATTCTATTTGCCTTAGCCTTTGTTTCTTTCTTTGAAGTCCGGCCACCAGCTTCAGTTATTTTCTCAGCTTTTTTCATTTTCTCCTCTGCTGCTTGAATAAGCCTGGATTTCTCTTTCACATACTTTTCATGCTGCTCTAGTTGCTGTTGTTTCATCAACTCTTTCTGTCCAACATAGTCTGAGTAATTTCCTGTAAACTCCGTTACGGTACCATCCTCGACTTCCCAGATTTTAGTCACTAGTTCATCCAATACATAACGATCGTGACTGACAAGGATAAGCGCACCATAATAATACATTAACTGGTCAACAAAAAACTGTGTCCCTTCTGCATCCAGATGTGTAGTCGGTTCATCAAGAAGCAGGCCTTCATGATAGTTCGAAAATATTTGAGCCAGCTTGAGCCTTGTTTGTTCTCCACCACTAAAGTATTCAATTTCAGTCTTTGGAACAGCCAATTTTCCTAGCAATTCAAAATCCGCTTCTGTTTTATCAGGTGATTTTAATTGATCAAAATATGCAAATTCTGTATGACGGTGTACATTGCCTTTTGTCGGTTTGATCATTCCTGCCAATAACTTTAATAAAGTACTCTTTCCTGCTCCATTCTTACCGACAATTCCAATCCGGTCAAACTGATGCACCGCTAAACGTTCTATATCTAAAATCGTTCTATCTAAATACGTGAGTTCAATATTCTCCAATTCAAAACAAACTTTTTCCATTCTTGCTACCTCCCGAAATAAATTCATTTCGTATCGATAGCTAAGATCGATACGGGCTTACTTTCACTTCAAGCCCGTATTAAAAGAATAATAATATTTGCATCGAAACTTCCTCCTCTTACCAAATAAAAAAACCACAAGCATCTGCCTGTGATTTAGAGTGAACGGAAAAGAGTCCCATCTTCATATATGAACATAATAAAAGAAAGGCAGAAAATCCGCCTTTCTAAAGAAACATTCCCCACTGAATTCATACTGACCGTGGGTAATATATATTTTGGTTTCGCTAGATGATTAAAAAAGGGCAGACTAATCCCATACACTCTGATACACAAACAGAGCCTTTGACCGTATTAAATTACTGGTTCAAAGTTGGGAATCGTAGTCTCATCTCTTTATTAATCCTCCTTAATGTAAAAAATCTATGCTCATTATAAACTGTATGATGGAATGTGTCAAAAGGTGCTCTCGTCAAGCAATATAAGATTGGTAAAGTTATGTTCCATTTGAAACTCTAGCCCTCAACCATTTCGCTGTCACCGTATCTGTATTTAGCATTTCTTCCGGAGTACCTTCAAAAATAACCCTTCCGCCCTCTTTTCCACCTCCCGGACCTAATTCAATCACCCAGTCGCTTGCAGCGATAAAGTCCAAATTATGTTCAATAATGATGACGGAATTTCCTCTGTTTACGAGATACTGGAATACATCTAAGAGCCTATCGTTATCTTTTGTGTGCAAACCTAAAGATGGTTCGTCTAACAGATAGATTTGTCCCTCTTTCTGAAGATGGCTCGCCAGCTTCAATCGTTGGACTTCCCCTCCACTTAGAGAGCTTGTCGTCTGGCCAAGCGTGAGATATCCTAATCCTACGTCTTGCAACGTATGTACTCGCTTTAAAATCTTCGGTGCTTCAAAATAATCAAGCGCCTCTTCGATCGTTAAGTTCAAAATCTCAACTATATTCTTGTCTTGATAACGATGAGACAATGCTTCATCTGAGTATCTCGTACCTTGGCATGCTTCACATTGGACAGTCACAGGGTCAGCGAAAGCCACATCCGGCTTCATCTCACCTTTACCTTTACAAACCGGACATGCCCCTAATGAATTAAAGCTAAATAATCCCGCAGGTTGTCCTGTTTCTTTAGAAAAGATGGAACGGATATCATCCATGATCCCCATATAAGTTGCTAGTGTTGAACGGCTGGAGATCCCGATACTTCCTTGACCTACCATAATCGTCTCCGGATAATTTTCAGTAAATGCTTCCATCATTAAAGAACTCTTCCCAGAACCCGATACACCGCAAACAGCGACAAGAACGTTTTGCGGAATAGTCACACTGATATTCTTTAAATTATTGCTAGTTGCATTTTCTATTATGAAATTATCTTTGCTTTCCCTCGGATTTTCATTTACATTCAGTTTGTAGTCTAGAGCTGTAGCGGCTTTAGAATTAGATAGTCCTTCCATCTTTCCTTGATAAACGGCTTCTCCCCCATATGTTCCGGCTCCTGGGCCCATTTCGATAATTTCATCCGCAACTTTAATGATCGATAAATCATGTTCAATTACGATAACTGTATTATGCTGCTCCTTTATATTCTTGAGCATATCGATTAATAAATCCACTTCTTCTGGATGGAGGCCAGCACTTGGTTCATCAAAAATATACGTAAGATTATTAAGGCTGCTGCCTAAATGGCGGGCAATCTTTACCCTTTGAGCCTCTCCCCCAGATAAGGTGTCCATTTTTCTTGATAAGCTCAAATACCCCAAACCCATCTTCACAAGTTGCTTTATATGAGAGATAGCCTGAACTGCAATCGGTTTACCCAACGGAGCCTCAATATTCTTTAACTCCGTAACCAATTCCGTAATTTCTAATGCATCATAGTCTGCAATGTTTAGACTATTTATACGGCATTCCAACACCTTAGGATTTAGACCTGAACCTTGACAAGTTGGACATAAGGAATGAGTCGACATTGCTAAAACATCTTCCTGCGAAACTTCTTTCAACTTGGAAATGTCTCTATTAATATACAGGCGTGTAAATCTCGGTAATAACCCATCCCACTCATGAGGCTGTGGACCATTTTTTGTATGGAATGGCGCAAAGACCTTTTCACCTTCAGGCGGACCATAGATGAGCAGGTTCCGCTCTGCTTCGGAATAATCTTTTATTGGTTTATCCGGGTCGAACAAGCCCCCGGTGATCATCCATCTTCCTTGCCACCCAGAAGGGGATAATGGCTTAAAATTCACAGCATACTCACGTAATGATTTATTGAAATCTATCATCTTATTTATGTCGGGAGCTATCACCTCGCCATAACCACTACAGCTTGGACATCTGCCAAACGAGCTTTGACTTGAAAAATCAGTTGCAGAACCGATGGATGGTTCCCCAATTCTTGAAAACAACAATCTGATTAATGGATGAATATCCATATATGTACCAACCGTAGAGCGGGAATTCCCGCCAATTGGCCTTTGCTCGACAACAACAACAGGACTTAAGTTTTGCATGAGATCAGCATGGGGTCTTTCATATCTCGGCATTTGATTTCTTACGTAATGCGGATAGTTCAACGTCATTTGTCTTCTGCTTTCGGTTGCCAATGTATCAAAGACGACAGAACTCTTGCCCGAGCCAGATAGACCAGTAAATACTGTAATTTTCTCTTTTTGGATATTTAGATCAATATTCTTCAAGTTATTTGCTTTCAGTCCTCTAAGAATGATTTCGTCTTTTATCTCTGACACGTTATCGTCCTTTCCGACTTGATACTTTTAAAAAATGATTGCTTAAATCACCTTAATCATTTCAAATTGTTCTATTTTCTCTTTCGTGAATCCAGTCTTATGAAGAAACTCCGTCATATCAATATTATCAGGCATATTTATATTAAGCTTCTGCAAATCCAGCTTGCTTATTGCATAGGATAACAAACTACTGGCAACTCCTTTTTGCCTTTCCCCTTCTTCAGTATATAAAAAGTAGATTTTACCTTCCTCGTTCAATACTAAGGTGCCTAAAAACCGTTCACCAGCATAAGCCGCAAAACAATGAGCAGTAGAATCCAGCTGAAAATAATCCACTTCATTTTGCCAATTGATATGTGTAGTTGAAATACTTTCCCTTACTTTTACTGCTATAGATAGATTGACTTCATTCATCAATAGCCCATCTATACTATAATCTTTTATTTGCCCTCCAGCCAAAGAATGGCTGAAGTATATCAGCTTATTATTTTTTATAAATCCTTGTTTTTCATAGAAGCAAATGGCACGGATATTGTCAGATATCACTTCTAGACTAATCCTCTCGCATGACTGACTTATCCCTTGCTCAGCAAACAAACGGAATAACTCTTTACCTACATCTGCTCCTCGATATTCAGGTGTTACACATAAAGCACCGCACCTTAGATTTTTATAACCATCAAACTCTCTTATTCCTCCAAGAACTAAACCAACTGGTTCATCGTCTTGAAAGGCAATAAAGGAATTCTCTACTGAATTCCCTTCAGGCCCGAAAAATCTCTTGACGAAAAGATCCAATGGTATATTCATAGGAACCGAATAATCAGAAAATCCATTTAGAAATGCTTGATGAATATAGGATTGCTCCACCTCTGAACAGTTTTTATAATCCATAGTAACCTCCGCGTCATTTGAGTCTTTTATCCATATATTCGGTTTGCAATATACCCATATGGATGATGTCATGCCATGTACCATTTCTAAACAAACTCTGTCTACTTTTCCCTTCTTTCGTGAAGCCAAGTTTAGTGTACAATCGGATGGCTCTTTCATTGAAAGAAAAGACTTTGAGTGAAATGCGATGGAGATTCAATTCATAGAATGCATAATCCAATAGCAATTGAAGTCCTTCAGGACCAAATCCTTTACCCCAGTACTCTTTTTCTCCAATATCAATAATACATTCAGCATTTCTATTTTGATAATCCATATTTATTAGCGAAACTATGCCGATCGGAATTTCCTTTTCCTTTTCAACCAAAATGTAGCTTTTTGAATTATGAGAACCCAATATAACCTGTTCTACGAATTCTTTCGTTTGTTCCAGCGAATACACATCTAATGATGGATTAGTTGAATGCATAACTTCCATATCGTTTCTCCACTTATGATAAAGCTCTGTATCTTCCACTGTCATTTTTCGTAATTTAACCCTTGCTGATTCAAACAACATAACGCTCCCCCTATTTACGATTAAATCTCCCTCCACAATCTTTCAACAGATTTCAGCTCTCTATCCTTAAAAGTCAACTTATAAATATCCGGCATTTCGAGATTTTTCCAAAGTGAAAAATCATACTTACTATCGAAATAATTCATAATCAATACCATTATATTACCATGAGTACCGATGACAATATTTTTGCCATTGTATTTATCGAGCACATGATAAGTGGACTCTATTCCTCTTTTTTGAGCAACGAGATTAGACTCTCCGCCAGCCCATGAAAAACTGTAATCCTCCCATACTTTGTTAATTGCAAGATTAAAATCTTCTACGGGAGCTTCGGCTAAAATGCGTTCTTTGAACCCTTCTATAATCTCAACTTCTTTATTTATATGTTCAGCAACAAGCTCCACTGTCTGGATAGCCCGTTTATATGGGCTGGAGATAACAACGTCAATATTCTCCGTTTCCAATAACTCTCTACCCATACTGGCATCGGTAAATCCTCTTTCAGATAATGGCCTACCCAATTCATCAGGTGTATATATAGAATGAGCATGTCTTACGAAATATAAGTTAGTCAATTCAGCGACAACCCCTCATGTCATTTTTCCAACAAAAAAGTCACTCACCCTGATCTTCGGATTGCACCTGCATGTATTATACATTTCTAATAGAGTTCTCTTCCTTCTTTTTCTTGAGTTGTTCTTTGCAGCTTTCCACTCTGCTAATCTTTTTGAATGTGAGTAAGGAAATAACAAAAATAGCATAATATTCAAGGACATAATCACTTTTATGTGACTTATCAATAATTTCCATTAAAGCCTCACCTCTCAGATTTATAGGATTGAGTAGTTTTTAAAAGAAGTTACATTTAATCAGCTACATGGACATTGCTGAAAAAATAAAGTTCCTGTTATTGTGATTCTTCCACTTTGATTTTCAGCAACAATACCAAATCATCTTCTTCAATCATCCGGTTTACTGCTGCGTCATTCTGCAAATCGATTGTACGGATGGAGTCGCTCTTCTTTTCTCTATAAGCGGCCAACAAATATGTTTCATCCAGATCCAACTCTGATTCTTCTGCATCAATTGCATAATCCCAACTACTGAAAACACCCGATTTATCTTCCAATTCTATGATTGATGGTTGAATGCTAACATTCGGCCCATATAGGAAGGCCATCGCTTCTCCTTCTGAGTTCGGATTAATTATCCCAAATCCAATTTGGCCAGTTTCTACTTCTTCTGGACTCATACCATAACGTAAATCCAATGAGGATGGAACTTCCTCTCCATTTTCATACCTTTCCACCCAAAGAGTCACCCACCTATTGTCAGCATGAGGCAGTTTGAAATCAAAATCGAACAATATCCCTAAATGCAAGTCTTCAAAGGTATTCACATAATCTGAATCGGCATTCACGGAAATAGTCGCTCTTTCTGTTTTTTCACTGCTGGAATTAGAGCAGCCAGAAATTAATATGAAGAACAACATCAAAAGAGCAATATAAACATAACTTTTTCTCAAAAAAGTTCCCCCTCTGATTTTGGTTCATAACACCATATCTATGATTCTATTAAGCTGTTCCGAGTCTTCCTCTATTTCTAATCTCCGACATAAAGAATAATGAATTTTTTTAAACTCAGGAACGATACTTCTCACTACATCTATGATCTCTACCTTATTTCTTCCACAATCCCAACTTTCAAGCAGGTCTTGCTGCCAATCCTTCAATCTACTTCGTTCACCTTCGTATTTCGCCCAGTCACCAAATGAGTTTGGTTGAATTCCAGCAATCATGCACCAGCCTGATACGATGGATAAGCGCATCTTATCAATACAATCTAAAGCGTAGTAGTATTCATCCCTCATCATCCTTCTGTATGCTTCGTGTAAAAGTGCAAAAAACTTTGTTCGCCACACTTCAAATTCCTTCACGGACGGTTTATAAGCAAGTTTCATGGATTGCTCTAAAACATTTGCAAGCATCCCCCTGTTATCCTTCATAATTTTGATGTTTTGCAACCAAACCGAAGGCTGGATATAATCAGGTGTGTAATAAAAGATATCCACTTTTACAAAACAGTCATAATGGGCCACTACGTATATGGATGAAGGATGGGAGTCTTCGAAGTAAAGAACATTCCCCCAATTACCCGCACGATTGTTTTTATTCGTAATATACTCCTTCATCTTCTCCGGTTTAACAATAATCCTAAGGTCTATATCTGAATAATTATCGAGATGATCATTAGCAATGGAACCTCCATAGAAAAATCCCAGGACATGATCATCAATCAGTAAATCATTTTCAATCGCTTGCAATAATTTATTCCGCTGTATTGGTAATTCTGAGTCCCTTTCCTTATGTTTACTTACAAATCCCACACATGATAATACCTCTCCTTATTGAGCCTGATTAACAAGCTGCACATTTTCCATAAAGTTACTTTTCTAGTTACCGTACCATGATCCGATACTTGAGCTGTTATGATGAAATCATAATCATTTATATCAAATCATTTTACTCATCAAGATGACATCAACATATTCCTCAGGTCCCAATTTAACCTGGTTCTTTTTTCTGCCTTCTTCAACAAAACCATGCTTAACATATAGATGTATTGCCCTTGCATTATTAGAAAAAACTTCAAGGGAGATTTTTTCTACACTTTTATTCTCCTTTGCCCAATCCAACAAATGCATTAACAAGGCTCCTCCAATACCAATATTGGAAAATTGCTCTTGTACACTCATACCAAACATTCCTGTATGGCTAAACCGCTTGCGGGGGGAAAGTTGAAAGTTAAGCATTCCGACGATCCTCCCATCAACTTCTGCTACCAGCAATAAGCCAATTTGTTTTTGAGTATTGATCCAACGTTTTTCTTCTTCCAATGTCATAGTAAACTCTTCAATTGTTGTTGCCATCACATCGGGATTTTCTTTGTAGACTTTTCTCGTATGTTCAAGAATTTGTTCCGCGTCACTTTCAACAGCTTCCCGAATTAAGAAATCGTAACTCATGTTTTCTCCCCTCTTTGTTGGAATTGTTTCCAATTCCTTTAATAATTCAATTGCCCTTTCAGTAGATCTAATTAAATTCATATCCCCTTTTTGTCTCCTTAATCTGAGAGCTTCCATGAAGCATTTTTCTGCTTCGGTGAATTTTGACAGTTCGAGTAGGCACTTTCCCTTATGCTGTAACACAAAATCGATGTACGCGTTTACATCTTCTGCATGACTTTTTTTTAACGCATCATTGAAATGAAAGAGGGCAGCACGATGATTATTATTGTATTTTAATACCTCTCCCAACCTGATCAAGGAAACGACTTCTTTTGAAATATCTTTATGATTTTCAGCATATTGAAGACAAGTACGTAAATGTTGTATCGCCTTGCTAGACTCGCCAATTATCCTATATAAATTACCGAGTAATCCTTTGAGAAAATACACATCTTCATTATTTAGAGTAGTGCCCAGTAATTTTTCACCCTCATCAATGTATCTCTGCAATAGAACCCTGTCTTTCGGCTTCTCACGGAGAAACTCATTCTCATCAAAGTAAATGATGTCATTAAGATTCATCAACTTATTTTTAAAGTCTGTCAACATATTAATATCACCCGACACATCTCTCCATTAAATATGTAACTTGTATCGTATAAGACAACTATCCAATCCTAAATAGTTATCCGTGCCATCCCTATCAATCTCTCTAAATCCTATTTTCTCAAGCATACTTCTAGAACGTGTATTAGCCTCATGCGTCTCTGCTTTAAATATTTTAATTCCTAATTCCTTCGAGGCATATTCCATCAATTTTAAAATAGAACTGGTGCCTATTCCTCTCCCCCATAAATTACGCTCGCCTATAGCAATTCCTATTTCAGCGGTAACATCATTAATAAGCACTACATCTACATAGCCTATTAATCTTCCTTCGTATTCAATCCCTATCCGATTAAAGTTTTTAAAATCAGTTGTTACACAATGCACCCACCAGGCATATACATCCTTTTCATTCCTATTTATCTCCCAATCATTAGCCAAACAAAATGCCTCATCTCTACTCCAGTTTAAGACGTAATTATAATCTTCTATACGTATCGGTCTTAGTATGATGCTTGATAAGATCTCCATAGACGCATTCTCCAATCAGATACAAGGTTCCTCATATTATAAGTTCTATGAATATAGTGTATATCCCTGTTTTATCTTAAAATTCACCTAAACTTGACCTTCCACCCAATCTATTCTTTTTAACACCATATTTAAAGAATCAATCCATTCTCCTTCCCATTCTAATTCGTTTTGATCAATGCTCTCCAGAACAAATCCTGTCTTTTCATACACCCGCTTCGCCCTTGGATTGAAATCAAACACACTTAAAGTAAGTTGCTTCAGGTTAGTATGCTGAAAAACATAATCAATGAAAAGTTGTGTCGCCTCAGTTCCTAAGCCACGATTTCTCCCTCTTGGACCAATAAGTATTCTGAAGTTCATACTTTGATGTTGCTCTTCATACTCATTTACCACTACTTCTCCCACTACTATGTTTATGTGCTTATCAACAATAGCCAAATCCAATCGATTCTTTTGCTCATTTCTTGTACTGTACCATTGATTCATTATTTCCTTATCTATATCCGGCGTACTTCCTGTAAGTTTTATTACTTCTGGGTCATTTAGATACTCCTCTATATACGGAAGATCGCTGGACTGAAATGGCCTCGATATAACCTTCTCTCCGATAATAGTTGGTTTATCACTTAGATCCACCATTTTTATCACTCCGTTTATCCATTTTTTCGAGAACGTTCTTCAAAAGTCGTTTATCCAGCACAACCAATTAATTCCAATCATTCTCCTCCATTATAACCGTGAGAATCCTTTATTTAAACGGAACATCAGTAATAAGCGGAAAATCAGCGAGAAATCTCTCACTGATTTTTTTAGTATTAATCACAAATCACCTATCTACTGGTATACTATTAATTATTATTTTATTGAATGAACAGGGTGAACATGATTGAAAACATCTTTAAAGATAACCTTTTTCACAGCTTTAATTGGTCTTATCGTTTTTTTCCTCCTTATTTCTGACTCGGAGTCCCAGCAAGAAAATTCGGATGTTAAACATAAAACCGACGTGGAGCAAATAGAGGAGATAGAAGCAACCGAAATGCATTTGCCCCTCAGAAATTCAGAAAAACGCTCCAAACCGATTACACATGTGGTGCTTCACTTTACCAGTAACGTAACAGGAAATCCGTTAGACCCTTACCAATTGGATGATATCTACCAAATCTTCGTAGATTATGGTGTTTCTGCTCATTATATCATTGATCGGGAAGGTGAAATCTTTGAACTTGTGAAACCTAATCGGATAGCTTATCATGCAGGAACCGGAAGTCTTGCACAATTTCCTGAGTATGAGAATCAATTGAATGCCTACTCGATCGGCATTGAATTGCTTGCTATCGGTACAAAAGAAGAGATGGCTGAATTCCTTGACGAGGATAGCTATCATTCACTTGATCCTTCTCATATCGGTTATACAGATGCGCAATACGCCTCTTTAGGAGAATTGCTGGAATATCTCTATAAAGTCTATCCTGAAATTAAGAAGAATCGTGAGCATGTAATTGGGCATGATGAATATGCACCTGAAAGAAAATCAGACCCAGGTACATTATTTGATTGGACTAAAATAAGTTACTAACTTTCAGATTTATGTAAAATTGAGTTACAATATATGTATAGTTCATGAGGTACTACTTAAGGACGTGTAAACATGGCACAACAGAAATATAGCGCAAAGGATTTGGGGTTTTGGCGAATTACCATCAGCCTAGCCTTTGCTTCTTTTTTCATTTTTGCAAGCATGTATGTGGTGCAGCCCATCTTGCCTGTATTCGTTCGGGAATTTAATGTAACCGTTTCAGAAGCAACATTGACATTATCCTTACCTATATTGGGGTTAATCATCGGTCTCGTTATGATCGGATTTTTTTCCGATCGATTAGGCAGAGTGACATTTATTAAGTATTCTTTAGTCTTTACAGTCATTCCCTTTTTCTTGATTCCAATAGCAGACTCTTTTTATTTGATTGTGTTGTTGCGATTTCTCCAGGGATTTGCTCTAGCTGGGTTACCAGCTGCAGCCCTCGCTTATATCAACGAAGAAATCAATCATTCAAGTATCGGTATTGCAACAGCACTTTATATTGCAAGCAATGCTCTTGGCGGGATGGCAGGTAGAGTGGTAGCGGGTTATTTAACAGATCGATTCTCTTGGGAAACTGTATTTTATAGTTTTGCTGGAATAGGTATTGTCATTGCTGTTCTTGTTATATTATTCTTGCCGAGGTCAAGATTCTTTCAAGCTAGTAATCTATCCTTTCGTAAAGATATTGAAGGAATGCTTTTTCACTTTAAAAATCCTAGTATACTTATCATTATTGGAATGGGTATCGTACTCCAATTCTCGTTCACTTCGATTTGGACTTACTTACCATTTCACCTGGAGGGCGAACCGTACTCATTATCTGTAAAGACCATCTCCTATACCTTTTTTGCATATGGATTTGGTGTAGTAGGTGCACCTTTTGCCGGGTGGCTCGCAGGAACTTTTGGCATGAAACCTATCCGTATTGCCGGGATCATCGTGTTGTCGCTCGGCATCTTTCTCACGATTTTCTCAGCATTACCTATGATTATAATTGGCTTATGTGTAAGTTGCCTTGGATTTTTTACAGCCCATTCTCTCACTGCAAGCACAGTTGCAGAGGAAGCGACTCATCATAAGGGAAGTGCAGCCAGTCTATATTTAGTAGCTTATTATATTGGAGTGACTCTAGGAAGCTCTGCAGTTGGACCGGTTTGGAATATGTCAGGCTGGAATGCTATTGTCATAATAGCAGGTTTATTACCTGTAACCTACCTGGCTTTTGTTATCATCTTTCAAAAGAAGACTGTGAGTAAAGTAATCCGGACTCAGGTAAAATAAAAAAGAGATGAGTATAAACTCATCTCTTTTTTATTATTTAAAACTATCTGGGAAACTAGTAATATCAATTCCAAGCGTCAAAGGAAGCAAGTAATAACAGGTTAGCGTGATTAAAATGATTGCTGCTATATTCAGGAAGAATCCTGCCCGAGCCATATCTAGGATACGTATATAACCTGTTCCGAATACAACCGCGTTTGGCGGGGTTGCAACTGGCAGCATAAATGCACAGGAAGCGGATAGTCCCGCTGCAACCATCAACGCAAGTGGATGGACATCCAATGCTAATGCAAGTGCTGCCATAATCGGGAACATCATCGTAGCAGTTGCTGTATTTGATGTAACTTCAGTCAAGGCATTGACTAGTGCAGTTACAGCTAAAATGATTAGTAGAATATGAACTCCTTGCAAACCATTGAGCTGTGAGCCAATCCATTCTGATAGACCAGAGCTTGTAAATCCAGCTGCAATCGCCAGTCCTCCACCGAACAGTAAAAGTACACCCCAAGGTAATTTTACCGCTGCAGACCAATCCATAATATGGCTTGCTTTCGTACTCTTTGTTGGAATAATGAATAAAACAATAGCAGCTAATATCGCGATAATCGTATCATCGATATTAGGATTGATCGCTTCTAGAATAAAGGAACGTGTAATCCAAGCAAATGCTGTCACAACGAATACAATAAAAACAGCCTTCTCTTCATAAGATGCTTTCCCAAGTTTCCTCTTTTCTTCATCAAAGATCGCTTTACCGCCAGGCAGGTCCTTTAAGTTTGTCGGGAATGCCATTTTCGTCAGATAAATCCAACCGAATAGTAATAATGCCCAAGCAAACGGTACTCCGAAAACCATCCAGCCGGCAAAAGAGATTTCATAGTCAAATAGTTCTTTAACCGTACCAGCCAGTATTGCATTCGGTGGTGTACCAATCAAGGTCGCCATCCCACCAATGGACGCTGAATATCCGATACCAAGCATAATTGCCTTACCGAAAGCAAAGTTTCCTTTTGAAGTATCCACATTTGGATCACCCTTCAAGGCATCTTGGACTTGATATGTGATTGCTAGTCCAATAGGAATCATCATCATAGCCGTTGCCGTATTGGATATCCACATAGAAAGAAATCCTGTCGCCACCATAAATCCAAGCACAATTCGATCTGGTCTTGTCCCCATAACAGATATGATATTTATAGCTATCCTTCTATGTAAATCCCATCTTTCCATCGCAAGAGCCAAGACAAATCCACCTAGAAAAAGAAAAATTGTGCCGTTTCCATAAGCTGAAGTCGTCGAATTAATATCCAGTCCACCTGATAAAGGAAATAGAATAATTGGCATCAATGAGGTCGCTGGAATAGGAATTGCTTCTGTTACCCACCATATTGCAATCCAAAGTGTACTAGCTAATATTGCTTTTCCTTCATTGGATAATCCTTCAGGAGTGAAGAAAAATAGCGTCAAGAAAAATAATAACGGTCCAAGAAAAAGTCCCGTGAGCTGAGCATTCGTATAGGGGCGTCCTCCACCATTCCCCTTACCGCCATAGCCTTTCTTTGTAACGTCAGGCTGCTTCACTTTGTTCTTTTCAATTGCATCCCCGGGTTTAACGAAAAAACGAAACAAATCTTTTATTTGGTCGTGTTTCTCCCAAAGCCAGCTCCATGTTGCAGTAATCATCGATGTTCCCCCTTTTAATAGAAATATACCATTCATTTTAAAGCGTTTCCATATAAAAAGCAATATGTTATATATCAGTCGCTATATTGATTTTACCTTCTTTTAGAGAACGTTGTAAACACTACACATCTGATATATAACAAAGTTATTGATGTCGTTAATAGCTTCCTTCAAAGAAAAATTAGGGCTTTATGATGACTATTATCACTTAATAAATCTCTTTTAATAGTCTTTCAATCTTTCAGTAAGAGATTGTTATTAATCGACCTCTACTATTAATTCAACAATGAAAAACAAGAATAAGTAATGGACGAATTCGACATGAATTCGTCCACGATATGCTTTGCTTTTATCTACTCGAACCATTCAACACACATAAAAAGTTCGAATGCATATTTCAAGCCTTACTTTAACATCTCAAAGACTTGCTCCACATCCTTATCCCCTCTGCCTGAGAGATTCACGATAATGATATCTTCCTGATGAAGTTCTTTTGCTAGTTTAATAGCATGACTTACCGCATGAGAGCTTTCTAATGCAGGAATAATGCCTTCTGTCTTTGATAATTGCTGAAAGGCCTCAAGCGCTTCTTCTCCAGTTACACTAACATACTCTCCACGGCCAGTGGTATGCAGATAACTATGCTCAGGACCAACACCTTGATAATCCAGTCCGGCAGCGATGGAACTTGTCGGTAAAGCTTCACCATGTTCATCTAACAATGTCAAGGAACGATATCCATGAAATACAGCAGGCTTTCCTAAAGAAATGGATGCAGCTTCTGCAGGTTCCACACCGATTAATCGTACTTCTTTTTCGTCAATATAGTGGGCAAAGGAACCTATAGCATTGCTTCCACCACCGACACAAGCAACTACCGCAGTAGGGAGCTTACCCTCTTTGTCTAATATCTGACGCTTAGATTCTTCACTGATAACAGCTTGGAAATACTTCACCATCTCCGGGTATGGATATGGACCGACTGCCGATCCGATAAGGTAGAATGTCGTCTCATGATTTTTCAATAAGTCACCGAAAGCTTCATCCACCGCCTCTTTTAAGCGGCCCCGTCCTTTATCTACTGCAACTACTTCTGCACCCAATAACTCCATACGAAACACATTGAGCCGCTGTCTTTCCGTATCCTTTTTCCCCATATAAATCGTGCATGGCAGTCCAACCATTGCACAAGCGGTTGCTGTTGCCACCCCATGTTGACCGGCACCAGTTTCTGCTATAATCCGCTTTGCACCGATTTTCTTCGCTAACAAAATTTGTCCAAGCACATTATTAATTTTATGAGCACCTGTATGGTTCAAATCTTCCCGCTTTAAATAAATTTTAGCCCCACCAACCTCTTCAGTCAGGTTTTTAGCAAAGGTCAACGGATTTTCTCGACCAACATATTCTTTTAGATAATAACAATACTCCTCTAGAAAGTCAGGGTCTTCTTTATACTTTTCAAATGCTTCACCAATACGATCCAAAATACTCTTCAAATCCTCAGGAATAAAGCTCCCTCCAAAATCTCCAAAGAAACCTTTCTCTACTACACTCTCTCTTCTCATCTAAACTCATCTCCTATAAATTTTTAAAACTTCCATTAATTATAAATGAAAAATCTAAAAATTCAAGTTCATTAATTTTCCTTTTTCTTATGACTTCCACGAAAAACCTTAGCACTCCGGGCATACTCTACATCGGAAACTTTAAGCCGGCTGTTCACCACACGAGCAGCTGCAAAAAAATAATCGGATAGTCTGTTCATGTATTTTAACGGGATTGGATTGAGGTCTTGTTCTCGTTGATAGAGGGTAACAATTTGTCTTTCCGTCCTCCTCGCTACGGTCCTTGCTACATGTAGTGTAGCTGCTTCCTCAGAACCACCTGGCAAAATAAAGCGTTCAAGTGCTGGTGCTTCATCAATAAGCTCATCCATTCTTTCTTCCAAGTATGTGATGATGTCTTCTGAAAGCTCGTGAGGACGTTCTTTCTTAGATACATTCGATAATTCCGTGCCGATATCAAATAACTCGTGTTGAATTTTTTCAAGGTCAACAATCAGGTCTTTAAAAGGTTCCCGATTCTTGTTCAATTGTGCCACTGCCAATCCTACAAACGAATTGGTTTCATCGATGGATCCATACGCTTCTACCCGGATATCATCTTTACTCGTTTTTCCACCGATTAATGCCGTTTGTCCTTTGTCTCCAGCTCTTGTATAAAGTCTCAAATCGATCTCCCCTTTCATTATCCAATGCTACCATTTGATTTAGCTGTCGCTTTTCTTTTTTGATAATTTAATATTGCTTGTTTCATCTCTTCATATACCGCTTTTCCAATTATTGCACCGAGTTCTGTCGCAGTTCCAGCATAATCTAGCTTCTTTCCTTGCTGAGTAGCAGCTATTAAAATACTATCCGTTGGAGTACCTGTAGCAACTGTATTCGTTTTCTTATCTTTAATCCCCATTTCCCTTAACACTTGAGCCTTAGCTTCAGTAGCAGTGATAATGGATTGGATGAACGCTTCTTCTGTTAAATTACCGTTGATGAATATCCATGTATTGATTGTCCCTGCGTTTACCGGCCCAACAATCGGCTTAGACTTGGTGCCATCCACTGCCGCTCCTATTCCAGCAGTGACCACTACCATGACGGAAAACCCATCTCCCTGATACTCCCCATAACTATTATCCTCAAGATTAACCGCCGTCATCATCCCAACAGTCTGATTTGGCCGAAAACCTTTTTCACTTAAATATTCGCGCATCTCTTTTCTATGATCTACACAATAATAAGTTTCATCCACATGCCGATTCACGAAATTTTTATACCACCCGAAACCTGAACCGACAACTCCGGATGATACCGTTTTTAGAGGTGTTTCAGCTTGCAGGACAATCTTCTCTCTGCTGATGGAAAGCTGTGATTCATTAATATATATATCTTTAGCAAGCTTTTCATCCCTCTTTCCCGGCATTAAATGGAGCTGGGGTTTGGCAACTCTTGAGTGCGGTTGCTTTATCACTTCTGTCCGGTAAACATGTTTAATCAATTCTTCCGATAACACTTCATCTGGGTTTTCAATCGCCCTAGCTTTACCATCCTCCATCAACAAGAGACGATCACAGTAAAGACTTGCTAGATTTAAGTCATGTAGAATCGCAATCACAGTTAAACCTTCATTTCTCGCGCTTTTTCTTAGAAGATCTAATAATTCTTTCTGGTAGGCTAAGTCCAAATGATTCGTCGGTTCATCCAGTAAAAGAATTTGCGGATTCTGAACAAGTGCTTGTGCCAGGAAAATTCGTTGCTGCTCCCCACCAGAATGCTCCATGACGGAAGTATTTTGAAAATCTTGGATGTTTGTTTGCTTCATAACCTTTTGAACGATTTCCTCATCCTGTTTTGTCCATTTCTGGAACAAGCCGCTATGGTGTGCATATCTGCCTAGTGAAACCATTTCTTTTACGGTGTACGGAAAAACTTGTGGTGATAATTGAGGTAGGACAGCAATCCTTTTGGCGAGCTCTTTCTTAGAATATGCTCCGATGCTTTTTCCATCAATTTCAATCTTTCCTTTGTCGAGGTTAAGCAGTCCGCTGATCATTTTAAGTAACGTAGTTTTCCCGCTTCCGTTTGGACCAAGGATACCGAAGAACTCTCCCTTTTCCACAGAAAAACTAATATCTTTCACAACTTCCTCTCCGGTATAGCCACCTGAAGCATTTTCCACAATAAGCATTACTGCTCACCTCAACTTTCTTTTCGTTGTCTGATTAAAATAAACGCAAAAACAGGCGCACCTACTAAAGCAGTAATGACACCCACTGGAAGAACTTGCGGGGATATAATCGTCCTTGAGAGAAGATCCGTTAAAATTAAGAATCCTGCACCAATCATCATCGATAATGGAAGCAAATGTGTATGATCCGGCCCCCAAAGTTTCCGTGTCAAATGTGGAATGACCAAGCCGACAAAGCCGATGGTTCCTGATACGGCAACAGCTGCACCTGTTAAAACAGAACCTGCCAGCAGGATAAGCAATTTCCTCTTCTCCACATCCACTCCCAAATGCTGTGCGCGTTCTTCCCCTAGCGACATTGCATTTAATTCCTTTGCATTCAATAATAACAATAAACTTCCAAGAATAAAAAATGGAAGAATAATTCCTACATATTTCCAACCACGCATAGATACACTGCCGAGCAGCCATCCGATGATCTGTTGCAGCTCATCCCCAGTAAGGGCAATGATTAAAGAGATGAAAGCACCTAAAAACGAACTGAAAATAATCCCCGTCAGAATAATCGTTTCCACACGCATTGTTCGATCAATCTTCCTGGCAAAGTAGAGCACAATCAAAATCGTCGCCAACGCTGTTAAAATACTTAAAAAAGGTAATGTGTAGATGCCGATCACTGGAAGAGAAATGCCAAAGAACAGAGTAGAGACAGCCCCGACAGATGCACCTGAGGAAACGCCCAGTATATAAGGCTCTGCAAGCGGATTTCGTAATAAGCCCTGAAAGGCCGCTCCTGCGATTGCAAGAGAAGCCCCAACAAGACCTGCCAATATAACCCGTGGCAGACGGATATCATAAACGATACTTACATACATTGACTCCACATCACTTCCAATTGGTAAATTAAATGCTTCACGTCCAACAATTTTAATAATGTCCATAATTGGAACGTAAACACTTCCAATTGATATAGCAAATAGTGCAGCAAATAAAAGGAAAGTTAGAGCCAATATATATTTTATAGCATTACTCTTCATCAAAAAGCTCCGGATAAACTACCTCTGCCAAAGCTCTTGCACCATCAACCAGTCTAGGGCCAGAACGTGTGATTAAATCCGCATGAATGTCATAAACCCTCTCATTTGCTACCGCTTCAACAGAATCAAAACCTTCCCGTGAAAGAACCTCTCCTTCCGGGTCTTCAATATATGCTCCATAAGAAGTGATAATAACATCCGGATTCAACTCAATGATAGCCTCAGGATCGAGCGCCAACCAACCCTCATAATCACTAGCCGCATTCTCAGCATGAATCATATCCAACAACTCTTGGATGAATGTATTCTGGCCTGCTGTATAAATTTCCGGTGCTGGAGAATTCTCAAAGAATACAGATTGACGCTCATCTTCCGGAATCGCAGAAGTAAGCTCTTCAATTTCTGCAAATCCTTCCTTCATCTCACTAATCACTTGTTCTGCTTCTTCTTCAGCTCCAACAACTTTTCCTATAGTATCAATCGTTTCATATGTACTTGCAATATCTTGTGCATCCTCAATAACAAATACATCAATACCTGCTTCTTTCAATTGCTCAAACGCTTCCTGCGCACTGCTGAGTCCAAGTTCATGAGCTAGTATAACATCTGGCTCTAACGCAATAATCACCTCTACATTCAATTCCATGCCACCAATTTTTTCAATTTCTTGCACTTCTTCTGGATAATTATCATGATCAGATACACCGACAATCTTCTCCCCTTGTCCTAAAGCAAACGTAATTTCCGTATTACTTGGAATCAAAGAAACAATCCGCTCAGGTTCTTTTTCAAGTGTTATTTCGTTTCCCACTGCATCTGTAAGTGATACTGGATAACCAGCTTCCACTTCTGTTTCTTCTACCGCATTTTCTTCCTCATTAGCTCCTGTATTTTCCGAGTCTGTATCTTCTTGCCCACAAGCAACTAACAGACTGAAGAGCATTACTAAAAATAAGATATTAAGAACTTTTTTCATCCCGATTCCTCCATAAAATCTTTTTTTATATTAAAAAAGCATCTTCACGACAAATGAAGATGCTTAGTTAAACAGGTATATGTACGGACCCGATTCACCTTACTATTCCTCGTAGCTTTGGCGTTCACAAAATAATAGGCAGGTCTCCTGGCTTATGGTCAACACTCGCTGTACCTTCCCATACTTGATGTACAGTGGTATATACAGCTCGCTCGCATTCACAGTGGCGGGACCGCGTTGGAATTGCACCAACTTCCCTTTTAAGAATTCAAAGAAGAATTCACCTATTATTTATTATGTAATTTTCAATTGAATCTATACATATACTACACCTTATTGACCTAAAAGTCACTTTTTTATCCCATAGTGCACCTATACATTCCCTTGAAATCAACAAATGCATGAAAAAAACTCCTGTTTAATGATTCAAAGTCATTTAACAGGAGTTTGATTACTTTATTAGCCTTGATGCTTTTCCATGAACTCTAACATTTTCTTATACACTTTAATCTCATTCTCTTTTTTCGAAAAGCCATGGCCTTCATCTTCCAAGACCAAATACTCCACTTCTCTTCCTTTCTCTTTCAGCTTAGCCACGATTTGATCGGACTCCGCTTTTACTACTCGTGGATCCTTAGCGCCTTGGATGACCAGCATTGGCTTCGTCATATTATCCAAATAAGTTACAGGGGAGTCTTTAATAAATCTGTCTTTATCACGGACCGGGTCTCCCACCCAACGCTCCATAATCGGCTTCCAGTGTGGTGGTACAGATTCTACAAAGGTAAATAGGTCAGACGGTCCGAAAATATCGATTACCGCTTTAAAGTATTCTGGGTGACGACCGTGCAGGAGCAACGCCATATAACCACCATAGCTTCCACCAACAAGAAATAGTTTATCACGATCGGTAATACCATTCTCGAATAACCATTCGATTCCTGCAACATTATCTAAACGTGGCCCTTCTCCCCAATCTTGCTCCACCAATTTCACAAATTCAGAACCATATCCCGTGCTTCCACGGAAGTTCGGTGCAAAAATTGTATATCCTCGATTGAGGAAGACTTGGAACATAGAACGGTAGAACTCCCTTTCCGCAGCCTGTGGTCCACCATGCGGCCAGAATATCGTATGACCATTATCATTTTCTGGTCTTGCTTTAAATAGCAGCGCTTCAATTTCCATTCCATCAAATGAGGAATAGGTAACCACCTCTGGATTCACCATCTCTTCTTGAGCGACACCCAGTACCCGGTTGTTCGTCAGCTTAGTCCAGTTTTCTGCATCCTCACTCTTATAAATATTCAAAGGAACAGTTGCTGAAGGTCCTAGTATGTATAAGTTACCAGACTTGGATACGACAAGTGAATTGATGATGGCTGTAGGGGCATTTAACTTTTCAATCTTTCCTGTAGTTGGTTGTAAACGATAGAACTGATCAACGACTCCTTTTTCAGTCGTTAAATAGAACACTTCGTTTTTCTTATCCCACTTTAGATGAGTTACACTCTCTTCTTCTATCTCTGCAACCTTGGAAAACTCCTGCTGTTTTAAGTCATATTTCGCAACATAGCGGTAGTTGCTTTCATAGTCTGTGACGAAATAGATCGTTTCATTATCCGTAAACAACGGCTGTGAAGCAACATGGACTTTATCAGGATCTGGCACAAGGTTATAGATTTTCTCATCAATCTTCACAAATGATTTTATATACGTATTAGCAAGTAATTGCACGAAGACAAACGCTCTCTCATCATCGGATACACCAACAACCTGAGTTGGCGCAGTTTCACCTTCATGGATGAGTTCGTCACTACCGTCTTCCAAGTTTCTTACCCGTGAATTTAAAAACGCAGCATTATCCTTTGAGGTTGTATAATATAGACGGTTTCCATCTTCACTAAGCTGAGAGTAGTAAAACTTCTCATCAGGTTCTCCTGTAATTAGTGGTTGTGGTAATCCACCCTCATAAGGAACAGCATAGATTTGGTAGTTCTCATCTCCATCGTTATCATACCCTGCAATCACAAAACGTTTCTGCGGATCAAATGCAGTAAACCCGATCGATTCATCATGATGGGCAAATAAATATGGAAACATATCAGGAAGGTCCATTGCCCACAAATTTATTTTCCCATTTAAATTTGTACTGAAAATCAATTTTGTCTCATCATCATTAACTTGAAAATCATCGATATAGTACGTACGGAAAAATTGTTCTACTGTCGGTTTTGGAAAATTGATCATTAAAATCCCCCTATAGAATTATTAATATCTTCCATTATATTATAAATTTACTATATTTTAATGAAATTTAGCACGGTTTATTGAAAAATATAAGGTTTATCTCCAGAGCCTAATATAAGTCGACTTGGATTATCTCTCGCACAACTTCAATATACTCACACTAAATTTATTAGCCTAACCCTATAGTACAATTCCAAATAATTAAACGAAACGAACCCAAGATGGAAAATATATCGGCCTCAGGACGGAGTTAAGGTTATTCACACAGCCTCCTACAGGCTTCTATAAAAATCGAGTAGGAGGAGGCGATTAACCTCCGTCCTCTCACACCACCGTACGTACGGTTCCGTATACGGCGGTTCAATCAAGATTGATAACGCAAGAATTTAT
>NZ_JBHUDE010000145.1:0-23619 GCF_042678205.1 Oceanobacillus luteolus | reverse complement strand
TAGAATAACCTCCCAATCTTATATGTTTATTCTAACAATAAAAAAATAAACTGCGAAGCAAGAGCCGTACGCTCTCTCACTTACACAGTTTATTTTACACTCCCGGGGTTCTGTTTTTTCCATTTCTCCAAAATATGTTCCGTATACTTTTCCAACAAGTTTATATCTGTAAGCTTACTTAACATCCGTGAACCAACGATATCTTCTATTTCATTAAATAACAAATCGCCACTCTTTCCGATTAAGAAATCAATACCGACTAAATCAAAGTCAAAATGATGATAAATACGCTCAATCAGTTCACGTTCGCGGTCATTGAGCGTATAAAGGGAGATATTTCCTCCCAACGTATAATTTGCTCGATAATCATTTTTACTTTCTCTTAAAACTGCAGCTATTATTTTTTTACCTAGTACGTAAACGCGCAGATCTTTACCGATTTGTACGTCGGTTGTCTGGATAATGATCTCTTGTGAAAAATTACTTCTCTTATCTATCCAATCAACCTCATCAGTAATGAAAAATACTTCTTTACCGCCCTTTCCTTGGACGTTTTTGACAACGAAAGGGAAGGGTAATGGAGGGAGCTTAGGTAATGTTTCCAACGTATAAAAATATGTATCCATCATTGGGATAGCCAGTTTTTGGACTTCGTGATGTGTAAGACCTTTATGATTGCAAATTCTTGCAACAGTCGCAGAGTTAAAGACACAGATTCCCATATCTTCAAGGTGCGAGCTTAATAAGGGATCGATTGTGCGTACGACTGCAATATCGGGAGCAGCGACCTCTTTTCCATTTAGAAGCAGTACTTTCTGGTTATTCCTTATTCCGATTGCTAAATTTTCTCGGATAATTAGCTTCATATCTATGGATTTTTTATTAGCTTCTTCAATAAACCAAGATATATAGGAGTGATTTATATTTGAACCTTCTTTATTGTAAATTAACCATGCTTGTAACATTTAATCACCTGGATTCTAAGCACTTAGTTGTTTCATTATAAATGACATAATAAAATCAGCAGCATTGATCTTTGTGCAATCAAGTAGGTTGCGGATATGTGCGTTGGAATTGACTTCACATATGAGAGGACCGTCTTTACCAAATAAAAGGTCCACACCAGCAAAGTTTGCCCCAATAGCTTTGGTGGCTTCAATTGCAATCTTTTTCTCTTCTTGCGTCGCTTCATAAGGCTGCATTGTTCCACCAGCAGTTATATTTGCTCGGAAATCGTCAAGGGATTTCCGCTGCATTCCAGCAACGACTTCATTGCCAACCACTTGTAGTCGGATGTCCACTCCATAACTGGTTGATATAAATTCTTGGAAAACAAATGGTTTGTTTCCAATTGTTTGGATTATCTCCACCAATTCCTCTCTTGTATGGACAAGATAGACTTGTTCTCCAAAGGAACCAAAAGCTTCTTTGATGACTAGTGGTAGACCCAATTCTTTGATTGTTTGGTCGATCAAAAAGTCCGGAAAACTTCCTTCTATGAAAATTTTCGGCGCAATGATTGTCTTCGGAATAGGTAGTTTCTTTCGAGCAAGTTCTTGATAAGTGGCGATTTTATCATCACTTGTAGCAATGGCATGCGCTGAATTGAATACAGGTATATTTAAGTACTCCAATTGTCTCGCAAGATAAATGTCTTTATCCGTAAAAACAACATAATCAGGCTTTTTATCTATAGACAGTAAATCTAATGTCGATGTAGATAGCACACTCATTAGTTCGTTGTTTTTAAATAGATGTGCGTTACTTTGAAGTTTATTAGCTGCAGCTTGCAGCATTTCAGCATAATCTAGAAATTTATTTCCTGGTAAATTACCGTTATAGATGATCCAACCTGTTGTCTTCAATTGTTCCTGTCCTTTCTGCTATAATTGTTCACATAAAATGAAGTTTTCGTTCTATGAGTATCCATTCTTCATGGAACATGTAATGAATAAACCCTAGGTGCATCTTCCGTAATCTCACAAATTTTTTCAAGCAATAATATACGGATCATTACACCATGATAAAATGACGAAAGCGGTGTTTCTATGTTTTCTACACTACAGGAGGTAGAATTGTTTTTCAAGCAGCGGCAACGATTAGGGATGAAGCCAGGTCTGGAAAGGATTCATGGATTGTTGAATAAACTTGGAAATCCTGAAGAAAAAATGACAGCGATCCATCTTGCAGGAACAAATGGTAAAGGATCAACGCTTCATTTTATAAAAGCTGCTTTAATGGCTAATCATTATCAGGTTGGAGTTTTTACTTCACCAAGCTTCCATGGTTTACGTGGCCATATTTTATTAGACGACAAGATGATTCCAGAATCTGAACTTATCTCCATATTAAATAAAGTATATCCTTATGTTTCAGAGATGGATAAGGTCGGAAATGGGCCTACAGAATTTGAAGTTCTCACTGCAGTTGCTTTCAGCTATTTTGCGGAAAATGGGGAAATTATTCTCGTGGAGACGGGAATGGGTGGACGCTTCGACACAACGAACAGTTTTCATCCGATATTGTCGATTATTACAAATATTGCACTTGATCATACAGACTACTTGGGGGCCACGAGAGAAGAAATCGCTTATCACAAAGCTGGGATTATTAAACAACATTCCCCTGTGATTTTGGGCAAAATAGAAAATGGTCCTTTATCAGTCATTGTCGAAGAGGCTCGGAATAATCAAGCTCCGATTTATCGGCTTGGAGAAGATTTTTATTTTGAGAAAAATGGAGGAAAAATAATCTGGAAAAGCGGGGATGGGAAGCATTCTGTTAATTTAATGATGAAAGGGGTTCATCAATATAGCAATGTTTCCCTCGCGCTACAAACTTTAAAATTATTAGAGGAATTGGATTATAATCTTGATTGGCTACAAGCGATAGATGCAATGGAAAAGACAGAGCTTCCAGGCCGTTTCGAGTGTGTACATAGAAAACCCACCGTTGTTGTAGACGCGGCACATAATCCTGATGGTATAAAAGCTTTTCTCCATACCGTCCAAAAACATTATCCTGATGCCGAAAAACATGTGATTGTAGCGATGTTTCAAGATAAAGCAACAGAAGAGATGCTGCATTTGTTAAATGGTTATTTTGACTATATAACTCTTACTTCATTTGACCACCCTCGTGCCTGGAATCCGTTTCAAATTGAGGTTGAACATTTTTCGAATGTTAAAAAAATCAATACAGACTATATAGATGTTTTTGATCACATTATTGCAGACGAAAAAATTTATTTTATTACAGGTTCGCTACATTTCATAACAGAAGCTCGTCGCTATTTTCTGGAGAACGTGTAATTTTATGTAGAGGATTTTTAATATTGATATGACAAATTTCTTCTAGTTTTTCATTCTCTATATGCTAGAGTGAAACAAAGGAATTCTAGCAGGGAGTGAAATCATGTCAGACAATAAAGGAAAACCAAAAGGGGAAGAAAATTTAGCTCATAAAGATAAGACCACCCACAAGCATTCCTATCTCGTTGTTGAAGATGGGAACACGGTGAAAAGTGAGCGGCAAGTAGATTCTATACCGGTTTATTATCAGCCGAAACCTCTGAAAAAGAAAAAAAATAACTGGCTAACTCCGATATTAATTACCATTGCTTCTGCTGGCGTAATTGGTACTGTACTTGGGATGTTATTACTTCAGTTATTCGTCGGAATGGAAAGTGAGCAGGCACAAGAAGTGTCGGACCCGAATCCAGTTAATTCTGCAGCCACTCCACCAGTAGAGGTGGGATCAAAAGAACAATTACCAAATTTATCTGCCTATGTTCTTCAAGCCGGGGTGTTCCAAGAACAAGGAAATGCGGATGAATGGAAGTCGCTGTATGAAGGTAATGGAGAACCTGCTTTTATTTGGGAGCGGGATGGACAATACTTCCTTTTTATTGGAGTTTTTGCTACAGAAGAAGGAGCCAGAAAAAAAGTAAAAGAGTTACAGGAGGATGGAAACGATGTGTTTTTTAAGTCATGGGAGACAACAAATGTGGAAATTGATCTCTCTGCTGAGGCTCTCCAATGGTTGGAACAATTTCAAGATACATGGGTCAATGCTGTAGATGCTAAGGACCAAAACGAATTATTAGCCTTGTCAGATAATGCCCCCTCTGTGAGCTCAATAGAAAATGTTGTACAAATATTGAAAGAAGATAATGATAATATTGATGTACTTCTACTTGAATTAATGTATGCGTACGAGAATTTATAATGTGGAGAAAAGTAAATAACTCAATATAAAGACCACTCGATTAGTAATGGATTGTCGAGTGGTTTTTAAATTATTGCAAACCATATTAAACAGAGAATAGGGAAATAGCGATTTGTATTTTTATCATGAAGCTCGTAAAGTGGGAGCCAGAAAGGAGGATAACAAAATGAAAATAATGATCAAGGACGTACCGAAGGAGGATAGACCAAGGGAACGTGCAATACGTCTCGGTACAAATCATCTCAGCAATCAGGAGATATTGGCAATATTACTTGGCAGTGGCTCGAAGGCAGAATCTGTTATGACTCTTGCTAATAGGGTTCTTATGCATTTTGAAGGCTTAAAGTTGCTGCAGGATGCCACAATAGAGGAATTAACAGCGATTAAAGGCATCGGCCGTGCCAAAGGCGTTCAAATTTTAGCGGCAATAGAACTTGGAAAAAGAATGAGTCAATATAAACCAGATGAATATTATGTCATTCGTTCACCGGATGACGGAGCTAATTATGTCATGGAAGAAATGCGGGTACTAAAACAAGAACACTTTGTTGTTTTATTTCTTGATACGAAGAACCGGGTAATTCATCGACAGACTATCTTTGTAGGTAGTTTGAATGCCTCTATCGTACATCCTCGAGAAGTGTTCCGTGAAGCTGTTAAACGTTCGGCTGCTTCAATTATTGTGGCACATAATCATCCCTCCGGTGACCCCTCACCCTCCCAAGAGGATATTCATGTTACGAAAAGATTGGTAGACTCCGGTAAGATAATGGGAATTGAAGTTTTAGACCATATTATTATTGGCAATCGTAAATTTGTATCTTTGAAGGAAAAAGGATATTTATAATACTATCTATTTTATCGTTTTTTTCGTATAATATTATAAGGATTGCATACTAGGCTAAATTTGTCCGTTTACTGTTGCATTAAACAAGGGGAATCTTCTTTGTTTATGGGAGTAGTATATAGGATATTAATTCTTGCTTCTGCTCAACAATCATCCAGTGGAGGGATCTATACGTCCACTGGATGAATTGGGTTTACCAAGCGCCATTTTTCTATCAAGAAATGAAAGTGGCGCTTATTATCTTTGAGTCCCAAGCAATCCTTTATGCACAGAAACTATTTATCCTTTGGGTTTGTAATCCTCGTTAAATAGAAGGAGAATTACAAGAGAGGGTAGATCTATCTGGCAGGCGTCTGTCAGTAGTGATACATCGCATTGTAATGATTGTTTGCAACAGGTTTAAGAAATAGATATAGTTAAATACATATGAGAAATTGTGAACGGAGAGGGAGATTCGCTTGGCAAAGTTTAGTTTATCGCAGGATTTAGGTATCGACTTAGGTACTGCCAATACATTGGTATTTCTTAAAGGGAAAGGTATCGTCGTAAGAGAGCCATCTGTAGTGGCGAAAAATATAGAAACGGGTAACATTGAAGCTGTAGGAAGTCATGCTCGCAATATGATCGGCCGTACACCTGGAAACATCTCTGTGATCCGTCCAATGAAAGACGGGGTAATTGCTGATTATGACACAACAGCATCTATGATGAATTATTATATAAAAAAAGCAATGCGTAGACGTTCCATCTTTGCAAAAAAACCAAATGTCATGATTTGTGTTCCATCGGGAATAACGATGGTTGAAGAACGTGCAGTTATTGATGCGACAAAACAAGCAGGAGCACGAGAGGCTTTTGCAATTTCTGAGCCGTTTGCGGCAGCCATTGGTGCCGGCCTTCCGGTATGGGAGCCTACTGGTAGCATGATTGTCGACATTGGTGGAGGTACAACCGAAGTAGCAGTGATATCCCTTGGAGGGGTTGTAACGAGTCGTTCTATCAGGGTTGCTGGTGATGATATGGATGAAGCGATTATAAATTATATTAGAAAAGAATATAGCTTGTTGATCGGTGAGCGGTCAGCAGAATCTATTAAATTAGATATTGGAACAGCAGGAGAAGTGACTGAAGACAGTGAATTAGATATAAGAGGACGAGATTTATTGACTGGATTACCAAAAACCATTACAGTCACGTCGAAAGAGATTTCCACAGCATTGAATGAAACTGTTGAATCGATTGTTGAAGCAGTGAAGAGTACCTTGGAAAAAACTCCTCCTGAACTTGCTGCAGATATCATGGATAGAGGAATCATCCTTACTGGTGGAGGAGCTTTGTTAAAGAATATTGATAAAGTAATTAGTGATGAAACGAAAATACCAGTTTTTATCGCTGATGAACCTTTGGATTGTGTGGCAATTGGTACAGGGAAATCGATTGATTATATTCAACATTTCCGTAACGCCAACGTATCCACGTCATCTTCAAAAAATTAAGTAGGTGTTTTCATGCGTTTTTTTCGAAATAAACGATTATTTATCTTTTTAATTGGCTTTATCCTGCTCGTCATGTTAGTAGGTTATACTTATAGGGAGCGTTTAAATATAACGTTCGCAGAAGAATTGATTAATGATACTGTGGGCTGGATACAATCTGCTGTACATATTCCAGTGAACTTTACAGTTGATGTTGTATCAAATATACAAGAATTTAAAGACACATATGAAGAAAATCAAATTCTTAAAGAGCAACTCAGTCAATATAGAAGTCTTGTTTATGAAGTTCAAGAAGTAAGAAAAGAAAATGAGGAATTACGTGACGTCCTTAACTTATTAGAGTCTGATTCAATACGTAGTCATGAAGCAATCCAAGCTATTGTTATTGCTCGTTCCCCAGAACGTTGGTTGGAACAAGTGACTATTAACAAAGGAAAAAAACATGGCGTGCAGGCAAACATGCTAGTAATGACTGCGGATGGAATGATTGGTAAAATTCAATCTGCAAGTAATTACACATCCAGAGTTAAGCTTGTGACTGGTTTTGATCAATTCAATCGAATATCTGCCATGGTATCTCGTGAAGATGCCCGAAATATTTTTGGTATGATAGAAGGATTCGATGAAGAAACAAATTCATTGCTTTTCCGTATCATTGAAGAATCTGAGAAAGATTTGGAGGAAGGTGACTTAGTGTTATCTTCTGGTATGGGAGGAGTATTTCCAGCGGGAGTACCAATAGGCACAGTTAAGGAAGTGACATCAGATCAATATGGGTTGACTCAAATTGCTTTAGTTGAACCATCTGCAGATCTGTATGACATTAATAATGTCATCATACTCGATCGTTCAGTTGAACAAGTTGAAGACCTTGGTGATGTTGTAGATGATGAAACAGAGGGGGACAATGAGGAATGAAAAAGGCTTACATACCTCTCATCCTACTTGTCCTCGTAATTTTAGAAGGTCTAGCAATTAATCTATTACCTAAAGAGATTGTTTTAAGCGATTATCTCATTATCGCTCACTGGGTCCTGGCTTTTCTTGTGTATATTACAGTTTATTACGATGAAGACGATACATATTATTCCGTTATCTATGCCTTTATCTTTGGGTTATTCATCGATGTCATCTATACAGGAATCCTTGGAGTTTACATGTTCTCTTATGGTTTTGTGGTATATGTAATGAATCGTCTCAGGAACTTACTGTACCGAAACTTTTATGTTTTATTATTACTTGGTGTGATCGCTTTCGTTATGGCAGACTTCTTAATTTACATTATGTACTCAGTGGTAGGGATTACGGATATGGTTTGGCAGGATTACTTGTTGAGAAGATTATTACCAACCTTAGCCGCGAATCTATTATTTTTACTTTTTCTATTTCCAATATTTAAGAAAAGACTTATACGCTGGAGTGAAGAGCAATTAGAGCAAGGAAATTAATTGAACGAGACAATGTGGGCTCTCTGGGAGAGGTGATTAACTTGACGCAAGAGAAAAAACCATTAATTACAATAAAGGGAAATAGAGAAGGTATTACATTGATAATTGATGATGAGGTACCTTTTCAAGAAGCCCTATCTGAGTTAAAAGATAAATTAATATCCACACAACAAAATAATAACGGTCAAGCTGTCTCTGTAAACGTGCAATCTGGTAATCGTTATCTTGATCGCGAAAAAAGAGAAAAATTACGTGATTTGATTGAAGAAGATAATTTTTTTAAAGTTGAAGGAATTGAAACCAATGTCATGCACCGTGAAGAAGCATTACGATTGCGCGAGGAAAGTGAAATTAAAATAAATAACCGGATTGTCCGTTCCGGTCAAATCCTGAAAGTAAAGGGACATCTATTGCTTATTGGTGATGTAAATCCTGGCGGTAAGGTTATGGCGACCGGCAACATTTATATTTTAGGAAAATTATATGGAATTGCTCATGCAGGATACCAAGGAGATAGAAACACATTCATCGCAGCATCCTATTTGAAGCCGACACAGCTGAGGATCGCTGATTATATTAGCCGTGCACCAGATTATGAATCGGACGGGGTTTATATGGAATGCGGAATTATTGATGAAAAAGAAGATAAAATCATCATTGATTCGTTACAGCTTCTTTCACAGAAACGACAGGAAATAAGTGGATTCGAAAGGAGAATGCAAAATGGGTGAAGCTATTGTAATTACATCCGGTAAAGGTGGCGTTGGTAAAACGACGACAACCGCTAATATAGGTACTGCCTTAGCTTTAATGGAGAAAAAAGTATGTTTAATCGATACAGATATCGGACTTAGAAATCTGGATGTTATTATGGGATTGGAAAATCGGATCATTTATGATATCGTCGATGTCGTGGAAGGACGTTGTCGTTTGAATCAAGCTTTAATCCGTGATAAACGTTTTGATTCACTTGCATTATTACCAGCAGCGCAAACGAGTGACAAGTCTGCTGTTACGGTGGAAGGTATGAAGAATATTGTGACGGAATTAAAACAGGAATATGACTACATTATTATCGATTGTCCTGCAGGTATAGAGCAAGGTTTTCAAAATGCAATTGCAGGGGCGGATCGCGCCATCGTAGTTACAAATCCTGAAAAATCCAGCGTCCGTGATGCAGATCGAATTATCGGTCTATTGGAACAAGAAGACATGACCGAAACGCCACGTCTCATAATTAATCGAATCCGTACCAATATGATGAAAAATGGAGATATGATGGATGTTGATGAAATAGTTCAATTGTTATCCATCGATCTCATTGGAATTGTCGTGGATGATGAAGAGGTTATTAAAGGTTCAAATACTGGTGAGCCCGTCGTATTGAATCCTAACTCAAAAGCTTCCATTGCTTATCGTAATATTGCGAGAAGAATATTAGGTGAAAATGTTCCTTTACAGTCACTTGAAGATGAAAAAGGTGTCTTAGAGAGAGTTAAAAGATTCTTTGGTATTCGTTCTTAGGATTTATTTTACTTAATATAATACTAATCTATGAAAACCGATACTATTATCCGTATCGGTTTTTTATTTTTTCTTATGAAATTGCTTATATTCGCGATATCTAATCTTTTATCGAGGCTGCTCACGGGACGCCTGCTGAAAGCGAGAGGTATTTGGACTGCGGACTAAAGTGGAGCTGCCACATATCCAATTGAAAAATATCCATTCATAAGCTCGGACTGGCTTTCATATATTTGTATGGAATATAGGAAAGACGGTGAGAGTGATGAGTAGGGATATTAAGCGGGTTAGAAAGGCAATTGAACAAAGAAAAAAGGATAGGAATTATCCGCAACCTGGTATAAAGCAGGATAGTGGAATCTTTGACAGCATGGAAGAAAAACATGGATATCCACCAGAAATCAACAGCTATGTCTTTAAAGAAAAAGCGAACAAAGAACTCTCCACTGCACTAATGATGAAAGCGATTCTGGCAGGAATTTTATTTTTTTCTGTGGCTTTGTTAATGAACACGAACCATGCTGCATTTTCCAAACCTCAAGAAATTGCTAGCCAATTATTGCAAAATGAATTTCCTTTTGCAAAAGTAAATGTATGGTATCAAGAAATTTTTGGCAGCCCATTGGCATTTTCACCTCAGATCAACCACCGGGCAAACGAAGTTGAAGAAGCTGTCATTCCAGTTAATGGTGACATTATTGAGACTTTCCAAGTCAATGGCAAAGGAGTAAAAATTTCACCTGGAAAAGAAGTCGATGTTGTATCTCATCATGAAGGAGTAGTGGTCTTTGCAGGGAAATACCCAGATACCGGTAAGACGATTGTCGTTCAGCATGCGGACGGGACCAATTCAAGTTATGGGAATTTAACAGATTTCGACGTACACCTATATCAGTACGTAACTGCTAACCAACGAATAGGAAAGTTTAATCCGACCGAGGATAATGAAGCGGTTTATTTTTCATTGGAAAAAAATAATACTTTTCTCGACCCTCTACAAGTAATTGAGGTTGATGATGGTACGTAACATATTGCCTCCAATCCATGTGCACCCGATACTCATTTTATTTATTGCTATTTCTATAATTACAGGTACGTTTATCGAAATGCTGATCATATTTATTATTGTCTTTATTCATGAAATGGGCCATTATTTAATGGCTCGATTCTTTGGTTGGCGAATAAGAAGAATTATGCTTTGGGTTTTCGGTGGCGTAATGGAGACGGAGGAACATGGGAATCGGTCGATTAAGGAAGAAGTATTAGTTACACTAGCAGGTCCGCTGCAACATTTCTTTATATTTGCTTTACTTCATCTACTTCTACAATTTGGATTTATTCCAGATGTTATTTTCCAGACGGCAATATGGTATAATACCATCATCTTATTATTTAATTTATTACCTATTTGGCCTTTAGATGGAGGGAAAATCCTCTTCCAATTGTTTTCATATCTAATGCCTTTTAAAAAAGCATTAGATATGATTTTTTTATTATCTCTCGTACTCTGCCTTTCTTTTGCTATCGGCCACTTGTTTTTCTTTCCTTTTACTTTAACATTTGCATTGCTTATGCTCTTTCTTTTTCTTGAAAATCGGATGGAATGGAAACGACGCTTCTATATATTTATGAGGTTTTTAATGGCCCGATATAGGGGAAATCATACAGTGCAGAAGATGGAACCTTTATATTTGTCTGGGCATCAGACATTGATGGAGGTATTCAGCCATTTTAAAAGAGATAAGAAACATACGATCATTTTGAATGATAAAAGCAATGAAACGAAACGAATTGATGAAGCGGATTGCTTACACGCATACTTTCACGAAAAGCGGTACGCGAATCAAATTAATGAACTGTTTTAAAAGATTGGTAGAAAACTTGTACAACCCCTTGACACATTACTTTAATATATGATATTATCAATTCGTTATTCAAACGTAGCACCAGTGCTACAACCGCTCAGACCAGGTTTGTAAATAAACTTTTATAGTACCTGCATGGCGAGTCTTAGTGATCAGGAGGTGCAAGTCATGTACGCAATTATCGAAACAGGTGGTAAACAAGTTAGAGTGGAAGAAGGTCAAGAAATTTACGTAGAAAAAATTTCTGCAGAGCCGAATGAAACTGTAACGTTTGAAAAAGTACTATTTGTTGGTGGCGATGATGTTAAAGTCGGAGCTCCATATGTTGACGGTGTAACTGTTACGGCTAAAGTCGAAAAACAAGGACGTCAAAAGAAAATTAGAGTATTCAAATTCAAACGCAGAAAGAATTACCATCGTACACAAGGTCATAGACAACCTTATACGAAATTAGTAATTGAAAAAATCAATGCTTAAAGGTCGATTATCTTGATCCAAGTTACTGTAAAACGTAAAAGTGAATGGTTGTATTCCATTGAAATGTCTGGACATGCAGACAGTGGGCCGTATGGCTTTGATTTAGTTTGCGCTGCTGTTTCGGGTGTTTCGATTGGAGCAGTCAACGCAGTTTTGGAATTGACGGAAATTGATTTACAGATTGAGCAAGGAGGAGAAGGGGGATACTTAAAAGTCACCCTTCCTCCATTGCTTTCTAATAGCGACGATTTGGAAAAGGCAAACCTATTACTTGAAGGAATGCTTGTTTCCTTGAAATCCATTGAAATGGAATATGGTGAATTTCTTAAAATCAAGGAAAGTTAAGGAGGTGCACGAAATGCTACGTATTGATTTACAGTTCTTTGCTCAGAAAAAAGGTGCGGGTAGTACTCGTAATGGACGTGATTCTGAATCGAAACGTCTAGGTGCAAAACGTGCAGATGGACAATTTGTAACTGGCGGTTCCATTCTTTATCGTCAACGCGGTACAAAAATCTATCCAGGTGACAACGTAGGTATTGGTTCAGATGATACACTATACGCAAAAGTAGATGGTGTTGTTAGATTTGAACGCTATGGCCGTGACCGTAAGAAAGTCAGCGTTTATCCTGTTGCTCAAGAAGCATAATCGATATGCTAATATGACTCCAGCCAAATAAAGGCTGGAGTTTTTTATTGTAATTGAAAGATAAATTGGTGAACTATCGACAAGTTTCTGCTATACTTTCTATATTAATAGGGGGTTGACGATGGAAGCTAAAGAGGTTGTAAACTTGATTCAATTGTATCGGCATGATTTACTTAACCATCTACAAATTATTCATGGTTATGTTAAAATGGGGAAATTGGAAAAAGTAGAAGCTAATATGAGTAAACTCTTCGATTATATTGATAATGAACGGGACCTTTTTAAACTTGATATTCCACATGTTGTTCTGTGGTTTTTTGAATTCAGGAAGAGATACGAACAATTCCAACTTTCATATGAGGTTGATGTCAATAAATTAAGTTTGAATGCTGCGGATATGCATATAAAGGATAAACTTGAACAAATTATGCAGGATGTTAAGAATATATCCAGCGAAGAAGAGTTATATACCGTTCAAATAACCCTAACGGAAGAAGAACATGATTGTATAGTTGAAGTTTCGATTAATATTGGTGAAAGTGAAATTCAAACGAGAGAATTTATTTCTTTAGAAGGAATAAAAGTTGTACAACAACCAAAAAATCGAGTTTACAGTTTTCAAGTGCGTACAAGTTGAGAGGTGAGAAGAATGTTCGTTGATCAGGTAAGTGTTTATGTAAAAGCAGGAGATGGCGGTAATGGTCTTGTTGCATTCCGTAGAGAAAAATATGTACCTATGGGAGGACCAGCAGGTGGAGACGGTGGTAATGGATCTGATATCATTTTTGAAGTTGATGAAGGTTTAAATACACTGATGGACTTCCGCTATAAACGGCATTTTAAAGGGAAGCGCGGAGAAAATGGTATGAGTAAATCCATGCATGGGAAGAATTCAGAACCACTTATCCTCAAAGTTCCACCAGGAACAGTCGTTATCGATGAAGATACGGAGGAAGTGATTGCTGATTTGACGGAACATCAGCAACAGGCAGTCATCGTTAAAGGCGGTAGAGGTGGAAGAGGTAATATCCGCTTTGCCACTCCGAGAAATCCTGCACCTGAAATTGCTGAAAATGGCGAACCAGGAGAAGAGAGGAACATCAGAATTGAATTGAAAGTCATTGCGGATGTAGGGTTAGTAGGTTTTCCAAGTGTAGGTAAATCAACCTTATTATCTGTTGTCAGTGCGGCTAAACCCAAGATAGCAGACTATCATTTCACTACACTTGCACCAAATTTAGGTGTGGTCGATACTGGTGACGATCGCAGCTTCGTGATGGCTGATTTACCAGGTCTGATTGAAGGAGCAAGTGAGGGAGTTGGCCTTGGGCATCAATTCCTGCGTCATATCGAGCGCACCCGATTAATTGTTCATGTCATCGATATGGCTGCAATTGATGGACGTGATCCTTATGAGGATTACATGACGATCAATGAAGAGCTAAAAACATATAATGAGAGGTTGGTTACTCTCCCGCAAATTATTGTGGCAAATAAAATGGAAATGCCGGAAGCCCAAGAAAATCTTCCGCACTTTAAAGATAAACTAGGTGAAGATATCGACGTTTTTGAAATATCTGCAATAACTAGACAAGGGTTGAAAGAGCTTATCTTTGCAATCGCAGATAAATTGGACTCCATTCCAAGAATCAAACCAAATATAGAGGAAAAAGAAGAAACGGTAGTATATCGCCATCATAAAAAAGAAGATGATTTCCGTATTACCCGTAATCCGGATGGTTCATTTGTTCTTCATGGTGAAAAGCTTGAGAAGTTGTTTAAGATGACGGATTTCACTCGAGAAGAGTCACAACAAAGATTTGCTAGACAGCTGCGGGGAATGGGAGTCGATGAAGCACTGCGAAAACGTGGAGCTAAAGACGGCGATACAATTCACTTACTAGATTTAGAATTTGAATTTATTGAATAGAGACAGGTTGGGGGGAACATCTTGACAAAGATTGGATATTTGGGACCAAAAGGAACATTTACTAAATTAGCGGTAGATACTACATTTAATAATGAAGAAAAAATAAGCTACAAAACCATTCCTGAATGCATCGATGCAGTAGCTGCTGACAAGATCGACATAGCGGTAGTGCCTATTGAAAATGCAATTGAAGGTACGGTACAGCTGACAGTTGATTATTTGATCCATGAAGTCACGTTACCAGTTGTTGCGGAAATAGTTGTACCAATTCAACAGCACTTATTAGTGAGACGGGACTTCTCAGGTGAATTGGCAGATATTAAAGAGGTTCATTCGCATAGTCATGCGATAGCTCAATGTCATCGTTATATTCATAAGAATATGACTGGAGCAAAACTACAATATACGACTTCAACAGGTCGAGCTGCAGAGATAGTCGCTGCCAGTAAGGAATCAATTGCCGCGATTGGAAACAGTCTAGCAGCCGAAGAGTATGGACTTCATATCTTACAGCGCAATATACATGATTATGCTAATAATCACACAAGGTTTATTGTACTTACTAAGAATAGAGAACTGGTAAACATTAAGCACTCTGTTCAACTTGATAAAACAACCTTGAAAATTACACTGCCAAGCGATCAGCCTGGAGCACTTCATCAAATCCTTTCCGCATTTGCTTGGCGAAAGATGAACTTGTCTAAAATTGAATCCCGCCCAACAAAGACAGGCTTAGGGAACTATTTCTTTATCATTGATGTAAATCAAGCTTATGACGATGCGTTATTCCCGGGAGTAAAAGGGGAACTTGAAGCATTAGGTTGTGAAGTTGATGTTTTAGGGACTTATCCTGTATATCATATGGATATTTAAACAAACACTGCTATTCATGAGGGATAGCAGTGTTTTTTTAATGGATCCGATACTCATGTTTCTCCAAAAGCATCCTATCCTATAGAAGCATTTTAGATTTATTTGTCCATTGAGGTTAACTTTTGCAATTAGGTTGCATATGTTGATATAGAGTAATTAGCCCAGATTGTTTTCTAGAAAGGAAGGATCTTTTTGAAAATACACATTGTTCAAAAAGGAGATACGTTATGGGAAATCGCCAAGAAATATGGTGTGGATTTTGAAGAATTAATAGAGCTGAATTCACATTTGGCAAGCCCGGATATGATAATGCCTGGTATGAAAATAAGAATACCTACTCATACGAAGAAAGTAAAGCAAGGAGACAAAGCTCAAGTATCAAAAAAGACGCAGCCTAAGCAAGCACCTGCCCCGAAGAAAGAGATCCAGCAACCAAAAAAAGAAATAGTAGAACTTCCTAAAATGCCTACAGCTCCTTCACAACAGAGCAAAATGCTGCCTAAAATGGATAATAAGTATAAAGAGTATCCAGCTTTAACCCTACCAGAATTAAAACCAGCACCCAAGAAGAAGGAGACTGTCCAACCAAAAACAAAAGTCCAACCTAAAGAGCAACCAAAACAACAACCAAAAGCACCACAAGAATCGATGCCACCAGTTCAACAACCAGCATTTACACCTCCACCTATGGAATATCCTTGTTATCCACCAGTGATGCCGATGTTCACGTTTCCTTGTCCATGTCATATGCCAATGCCGTGTGAACCTAAACCGTGCGGATGTGGAGGCGGTCACGCACATGCTTACCCATACTTTGCAGCTGGAATGCATCAACCGATGTATCAACCATTCCCAGCCCAAATGTTTCCGGGTATGATGGCCCAACCAATGTATAACCAAGCAGATATGAATCCATACATCCAAAATCAAATGTTTGGCGATATGTCACAAGCTGCCCAAATGCAAGGGGCTGTTCAGGGCTCCCAGGATTCAGGAGATATGAATATGACCGCACAAGATTCCCAGCAAACAGACCAAATGCAAATGCTCGCAGAAGGGTTTCAGCAATTCAGTCAGATGCAAATGCCAACACAAGGATCGCAGCAATTCAGCCAGATGCAAATGCCGGAACAAGGATCACAGCAATTCAGCCAGATGCAAATGCCAACACAAGGATCACAGCAAACAGGCCAAATGCAAATGGCACCACAAGCATTCCAACCATTTATGAATACGCAAATGTCGCAGCCAGAATTCCAACAGTCTCAACAAATGCCAATAACACCACATACTTTCATGCAACCAACAGAAAATGGTAATCCATTTGGAGACACATCCTTACAAATGTTTCCCGAACCACCTGCAGGTATGAGGACAAATGAGCAGAAACTTTATCCTACGCCAAAGTTGCCTACAGACGAGGAAAGTAATAACCAAGAGACAGAAAATGATCAGGAATAGATAAAACTCCCGAGACGTTAAACGTCTCTTTTTTTTGGGAATAGTAAAAATAAGGCTGGGTAAATTTTTCATTCATCTCAATCCATGCTAAAATTGTACAAGATACTTTACATCGAAAGGGAGTGGGCAACATGGAAGAACAAATTGAATTAATTGTAAAATGGCTAAGGGAAAGAGCGGAAGATGCAAAAGCAAAGGGCTTACTCGTTGGTGTTAGTGGAGGATTGGATTCTGCAGTAGTTGCAAATCTCATCAAGTTAGCCTATCCGGACAATTCATTAGGTGTCATTATGCCAATCCAAACAAGTGAAAAAAATATTCAAGATGCAATCGATGTAACAACGGCATGTGGAATCGAAGAGTTGACCATTGATTTGACAGATACGCATACTAACATGTATCAGACTATCTCAAATGGATTACAAGAAAATAATAGCTTCTCCCAAGGTCAAGATCAATTGGCGAATGCTAATTTACGTGCACGTCTACGAATGAGCACATTATATACGATTGCTGCTCATCGGAATTATTTGGTGGTAGGAACAGATAATGCATCAGAATGGTACACAGGATATTTTACAAAATATGGGGACGGAGGAGTAGATATTCTACCGCTTGTCGATTTTACAAAGACGGAAGTACGTGAAATGGCCAAGGTGTTAGGTGTACCCGAAAAAATAATCAAAAAGGTGCCAAGTGCTGATTTATGGGAAGAGCAAACAGATGAAATGGAAATGGGTATTACCTATGCTGTAATCGATGCATATTTGAAAGGGGAAACAATCCCTGAAGCAGACAAAGTACTCATAGAAAGCATGCATGAAAAATCGCAGCATAAAAGGGAAAGTTTGCCAATGTACCGAAGATGAAAATAGTGGCTTAAAGCAACCTTCCTTATCTAGTCTATCGATAAGGAGGTTGTTTTTTTATGAAAAAGACTTTCATTTTTTATATGATATTCACTCCAATATTTGTACTGCGAGAGGGACCTCACTTTTCTCAATCCCTGTTTTTTGTTATAGTAAAAAAAGAAATTCAAGAGAGGAGAATGTCCAAATGGCTGGTCATTCCAAGTGGAACAATATAAAAAGAAGAAAAGGCGCACAAGATGCTAAAAGAGGTAAAATCTTTATGCGTCACGCAAAAGATATCTATAATGCTGCAAAACAAGGTGGAGGAGACATTTCCATGAATGCTGCCTTACGTTTAGCAGTTGATAAAGCTAAAGCAGATAACATGCCGAATGATAATATTGAGCGTAATATAAAGAAAGCTACAGGATCCCTGGATGGAAAAAACTATGAAGAAATCACGTATGAGGGATACGGACCTGGTGGAGTAGCGATTATTGTACAAACACTTACTGATAATAAAAATCGAACAGCAGGGGAAGTGCGGCATGCCTTCAGTAAAAACGGAGGAAATCTTGGCGAAAACGGCAGTGTCTCCTTTATGTTTGATCGGAAAGGCATCGTGATTATCGCTAATGAAAATGGTGAATTGGATGAGGATGAAATTACACTAGAAGCTCTAGAAGCTGGTGCGGACGATATTATTGTTCATGAAGATGCTTTTGAAATCATTACAAGTCCAGATAACTTTTCTGATGTAGTAGCCTATTTTACAGAGAGTGTTTATGAAATATCTGATAGTGAATTAACACTTATACCACAAAACTATTCTCCGGTTTCCGAAGAAGATGCTGAGAAATTGGAGCAACTGATTGATATGCTGGAAGATAGCGAGGATGTTCAAGAAGTTTACCATAACTTAGATGAATCGAATGAAGGGTAAAATCAAAACTTCTATTCCATTATCGGGATAGAAGTTTAATCATTTTTTCAGTTTATGGTAGTATTGTTATACGAGGAAATCAAAGGAGAAGGTCTTTCATGATAGCATATGTTAAAGGGAAACTTACGGTTATACAGGATGATAGTGTGGTAGTTGAAACTGGAGGAGTCGGCTATGAATTGATATGTCCTAACCCCTTCTATTATCAACATTCATTAAATGAAGAGGTGACCATCCACACTTATTTACATGTACGTGAGGACGCCCAATTGTTATATGGATTCAAAAATGAAGATGAGAAGTTATTATTCAAAAAACTCATCTCTGTTTCTGGAATTGGCCCTAAAGGAGCGTTGGGCATATTAAGTGGAGCAGATATCGCTTCTTTTGTTGCTGCCGTTGAAAGTGAAGATGAAAAGTTTCTAACAACCTTCCCTGGGGTAGGTAAAAAAACAGCTAGACAAATCATTCTAGATCTCAAAGGGAAACTTTCAACCACATTTAATATTACTACTCCTGAGGACACCATACATAGTAACGATGATTCAGCATTACTGGAAGCAAAAGAAGCCCTTAAGGCGTTGGGTTATACGGAAAAAGAGTTGACTAAAATCCTACCAACATTGAAAAAAGAAGGTTTAACGAATACAGATGAGATTGTTCGTAAAGGGTTAGCTTTGTTATTACAGAAATAAGAAAGGAGGAGACTGTTCATGGAGGAACGAATGGTAACAGGTGAAATCCAAGAAGAGGATATGGGTCTTGAGCAAAGCCTTCGACCGGAAACATTAAAGCAATACATTGGTCAAGATAAAGTCAAAGAAAATCTGCAAATTTTCATCCAGGCTGCTAAAATGCGAAACGAACCGTTGGACCATGTTCTATTATATGGACCACCTGGACTTGGGAAGACCACATTGGCGGCAATTATCGCGAATGAAATGGGAGTTAATTTCCGGACAACTTCCGGTCCTGCCATTGAACGGGCCGGGGATTTGGCAGCCATCCTTTCCTCACTGGAAGCAGGCGATGTCCTATTTATTGATGAAGTCCACCGTTTACCTAGAGTAGTGGAAGAAGTGCTTTACCCAGCAATGGAAGACTTTTTCCTGGATATCGTAATTGGAACAGGTCCAAGTGCTCGCTCGGTACGGATAGATCTTCCACCGTTTACCTTAGTTGGGGCGACGACACGTTCTGGTCTGCTTACGGCACCATTGCGTGATCGGTTTGGTGTACTGAGTCGTCTTGAATATTACGAGCAGAAAGATTTATCAGCTATAATTGCACGGACTGCTGAAATCTTTGACTCTGCAATCACCGAAGATGCGGCCAATGAAATTGCGTTGCGTTCAAGGGGAACTCCCCGTATTGCCAACCGGTTATTTCGACGAATTCGTGATATATCCCAAGTAAAAGGGGAAAAGATGATTGGTTTGGAAATTACGAAACTTGCACTTAATATGTTGCAAGTTGATGATGCGGGATTAGACCATATTGATCATAAATTGTTGAAAGCTATTATAGAACGGTTTAATGGAGGACCAGTTGGTTTAGATACGCTTGCTGCCACAATTGGCGAAGAATCCCAAACCATTGAAGATGTATATGAACCGTATTTAATGCAACAAGGATTCATTCAAAGAACTCCTAGAGGAAGAATTGCTACATCTATAGCATATGACCATTTTGGATTCCAAAGGACGGATAGAGGATGAATATCGGGAAGTTATTGATTGTCACGGGAATAGTGTTCATTATTATTGGTTTACTTTGGCGTTTTATTGGAAAACTACCTGGTGATATACAATTTAAAACAGGAAATGTAACAGTATATTTTCCAATCGTGACTTCCATTGTAGTTAGTATTATACTTACAATTGTTTTTTACTTCATAAGCAGATTTCGATAGTAGCGAAGGAGACAGCGATGAAAATAGAGGATTTTGATTTTTATTTACCAGAACATCTCATAGCACAAACACCTTTGAAAGATCGAGCTCAGTCAAGACTTCTGGTGTTGGACAAGATGAGTGGGCAAACAGAACATAAGACATTTAAGGATATTAAGTCATATTTCAAACCAGGTGACTGCTTAGTATTAAATAATACAAAAGTGCTTCCGGCAAGGCTGTTTGGTATAAAGGAAGATACGGGTGCGAAAGTGGAAGTACTCCTTTTACATCAAGAGGAGGAAGATACATGGGAAGTATTAACGAAGCCCGCCAAAAAAGTGAAAGTGGGTACTGAGCTGACCTTTGGTAATGGTGAGTTACGCGCGGTTTGCATAGGTATGAAGGAACATGGTGGAAGAATAATGCAATTTTCGTATGAAGGCATTTTTTATGAAGTATTAGATAAACTGGGTGAAATGCCTTTGCCGCCATATATTAAAGAACAATTGCCCGAAAAAGATCGATATCAAACCGTATATGCAAAGGAAGAAGGCTCTGCAGCAGCCCCAACAGCAGGATTGCACTTTACTAAGGAATTATTACAGGAATTGGAGCAGGCAGGAGTAAAAATTGCCTTTATTACACTTCATGTCGGACTCGGGACATTTCGGCCGGTTAGTGCTGATGTTGTTGAAGAGCATGAAATGCATGCGGAATTTTATCACATGTCCGAAGAAACAGCTGCTATCTTAAATGAAGTGAAAGAATCTGATGGTAGAATTATTTCTGTTGGTACGACTTCTACCAGGACGTTAGAGACAATTGCAAGGGACTGTGACGGTAAATTCGTTTCTGCAAGTGGTTGGACCGATATATTTATATATCCTCCATACAAGTTCCGTGCAATAGATGGATTGATTACTAACTTCCATCTGCCGAAATCCACGCTGATTATGTTAATTAGTGCCTTTGCTGGGAAAGATAATGTTATGGAAGCTTATAGACAAGCGGTGGAGAAGGAATATCGCTTTTTCAGTTTTGGCGATGCAATGATAATTATATAGATAAAGGAAGTATAATATGGCACCAATCACATATGAATTAATTAAAACCGATAAGCAAACAGGAGCTAGACTTGGGAGAGTTCACACTCCGCATGGTTCTTTCGATACTCCGACATTTATGCCGGTGGGCACATTAGCCACTGTTAAAACGATGAGCCCCGAAGAGTTGAAAGAGATGAATGCAAACATTATTCTCTCCAATACGTATCACTTATGGCTAAGGCCAGGAGAAGACATCATTAGGGAAGCAGGAGGCCTGCATAAATTTATGAATTGGGATGGAGCTATCTTAACCGATTCAGGAGGTTTCCAAGTATTCAGCTTAAGTGATATGCGGGAAATTGTTGAAGAAGGGGTGCATTTTCGAAATCATTTAAATGGGGACAAGTTATTCTTATCCCCTGAAAAAGCAATGGAAATCCAAAATGCGCTGGGTTCTGACATCATGATGGCATTTGATGAATGTCCACCTTTCCCAGCAACCCATGAATATATGAAACAATCCGTTGAACGGACCTCCAGGTGGGCTGAAAGATGTTTAGCCGCCCATCAACGTTCCGATGTTCAAGGGCTGTTTGGAATTGTCCAAGGCGGGGAATTTGAAGATTTACGAAAGCAAAGTGCAGCGGATTTAGTTTCTCTTGATTTCCCGGGCTATGCGATAGGGGGACTATCCGTAGGGGAACCAAAGGAGATTATGAACCGGGTGCTAGAATTCACTACACCTTTATTACCTTCGAACAAGCCACGTTATCTGATGGGAGTTGGATCTCCTGACTCTTTAATAGACGGAGCAATTCGTGGAGTTGACATGTTTGATTGTGTATTACCGACAAGAATCGCTAGAAATGGTACATGCATGACTTCTACTGGAAGACTTGTGATAAGAAATGCGAAGTTTGCCCGGGATTTCCGACCTATTGATGAGAATTGTGATTGTCATGTATGTAAAAATTACACTCGGGCTTACATCCGCCACCTAGTAAAATGCAATGAAACTTTTGGATTCAGACTTACCACTTATCATAACCTGCATTTTTTGGTAAAATTGATGGAGCAAGTTCGTGAAGCTATTCGTGAAGATCGACTTGGTGATTTTAAAGAGGAGTTTTTTGAGCAATATGGATTTAATAAACCAGATGCAAAAAACTTTTAGTTAAGAAATCTTCTCTTTTAAGAATGAAATGGAAGGAGGGTGAAATGATGGATACATTAATGGCGTTAATGCCTATTATTCTAATGTTTGTTATTTTTTATTTCTTGTTGATTCGTCCGCAACAAAAGAGACAAAAACAAGTACGAGAAATGCAAGATAGCTTGCAAAAGGGTGATAAAGTAGTTACTATTGGTGGACTGCACGGTATCATTCATGCAATTGATGAAGGTACTGTTGTCATCCAATCTGCAGATGGTACGAAATTGACTTATGACCGCAGCGCAATCCGCGAAACGGTGACGGAATAAATTCATCTAGAAAGTTGATAAAGCAATAGGTTCGACGATCTATTGCTTTATTAATCGAAATGAAATTACATAACCAAATTAAAAAGGTGCTACGATGCTGTGGCACCTTTTTGATTTATCACTCACTATCTTTTTGAAATAAGTTGACCCCTATCATCCCGCCCAACACAGCTGCAAAAATGAAACCTAGGTGGTGAAGAGATTGTTCCATTGAAAAGCCATTTTGATAGCCAAGATATTGGACAAGGAAGATAAATGCTGAAAAACCGAAACCAGTTAACCCACCAATAATCCATCCTTTTGATTTACCTTTCATACCGGTTATTAGTCCTCCAATAAATAAACCGATTAACCCGACAGCAAATGCAATCCACGAAAGCATCCATTGACTTACATCTGTGAATTGTAACAGTAATGCTAATATAAAACTTGAAGCCAAAATGAAGATAAGTATAAATATCCAGCCATATAATAGTGCGATGAACTGACGTTGCACCATTAACTCCCCCTCGTATATTATGTTTAGGCCTACATTTTCCGCCTATTATTTCCTTGTAATTCACCCTGTTGATATGTCAAATGACTTGGACGCTCTGGGATATTCCT
>NZ_JBHUDE010000144.1:0-23595 GCF_042678205.1 Oceanobacillus luteolus | reverse complement strand
AGTGACCGATGATGATAAATTTTACTCAAAAAAGGATCCAAGCAAAATTTTTTGCTTGGATCCTTTTTAATTACTGTTTTTGGCTAGTTATGTCCCAGCCTCTTTTTTATTACTGATAAATGAAGTTATCCACTCTTTTAATCTTCTTGTAAGTTTGTCCATTCTTCCATGTGGATATTTACCTGCTGTTGCAATTCTTCCACTTGCTTTGTCAATTCCAAAGCTTTTTCGTGATTTTGAAACACTTCGGGTTTCGTCATTTCCTCTTCTAAAGCTGCAATTTCTAATTCCTTTTCTTCTATCAAGGTTTCCAGCTCTGCAATTCTTCTTTCTTTTTTCCTTTTTTCACTTCGAAGTTGCTTTTCCTCCTTATAGCTAAGCCGCTTTTCATCTGTTTGTGGCTTCTGTTCCTTTACTTCAGAAAGTCTCGCCAACTCAGCTTCCTCTTCCAATTTCTCAAGGTAATAATCATAGTCTCCAAGGTATACTTTGATTCCATCTTGACTCATTTCCGCTACTTGATCCGTGATACGGTTGATGAAGTAACGGTCATGGGATACGAATAGGATGGTGCCAGGGTAATCCATTAAAGCAGCTTCCAGCACTTCTTTACTGTCAATATCCAGATGGTTAGTTGGTTCGTCTAAAATGAGTAGATTAGCTTTCTGCATCATCAGCTTGGCTAATGCGAGTCTTGCTTTTTCACCGCCACTCAACTGGTTGACAGGCTTCAGTACATCATCACCGCTAAATAAGAAATTACCTAAAATCGTTCGGATATCCTTTTCCATAACGAGCGGATACTCGTCCCACAGTTCTTGGAGGACAGTTTTATTAGAAGAGAGATCTGCTTGTTCTTGATCATAATAGCCGATCGTCACATTCGTACCAAGTTCAAATGAACCTTTGGCTGCCTGTAATCTCCCCGTAATGACTTTCAATAAACTTGATTTACCGATACCATTTGGACCGATGAGCACCATTCGTTCTCCTCGTGTCAATTTGAGATTCGCATTCTCAAATGTATAGTCGTTCTCGTTCGGATAACGAAGGGCGAGATTCTCAATCGTTAAGACGTCGTTACCACTTCTTCTATCAATATCAAAAGAGAAAGAAGCAGAGGATTCATCACCCAACGGCCTGTTCATCCGTTCCATTTTTTCCAATTGTTTTCGTCTGCTTTGTGCTCGTTTTGTAGTGGAGGCCCGTGCAATATTCCTCTGGATGAAATCTTCCATTCGTTTGATCTCAGTTTGTTGCTTTTCAAATTCCTTCAATTCTCTTTCGTAATCCAAAGCTTTCTGCTGCAAATATTTACTGTAGGAGCCATGGTATTTCTTTGTTCTTTGCCTCGAGACTTCATAAACGATAGTAGCCGTTTTATCTAGGAAATACCTGTCATGGGAGACAACCACAACCGCTCCTGGATAACTATTTAAATACGATTCCAGCCAGCCGAGTGTTTCAATATCTAAGTGGTTGGTCGGCTCATCAAGCAAGAGAAGCTGCGGTTTTTGCAGGAGCAATTTTCCTAATGCAAGCCGGGTTTTCTGTCCGCCACTAAGCTCACTGATTTCAGTATCATAATCAAAGTTACTGAAATTTAATCCATTCAACACTGCTTTAATATCTGACTCATATGTATAACCGCCACCTGATTGAAAGGCATGCTGAAGTTTATCATATTCAGCAAGCAGTTCCTGATTCTCTTCCTCGGTCAGTTTATGGGCATCTTGTAATTTCGCTTCAATTGTCCGTAAATCCTCTTCCTGCTTTCTCAAGTGAGCAAAGACACTGACAAGTTCATTCCAGATTGTTTTCCCAGATTCCAGCTTCATCTGCTGGGACAGATAACCAATTTTTAGCTCCTTTGGCTTAATTAGTTCACCATCATCATATGAAAGCTCTCCGGCCATAATCTTCAGTAGTGTGGATTTTCCAGCACCATTTCTACCGACGATTGCAATCCGGTCGAGATCTTTAACTTCTAATTTTACATTCGATAAGATGCTTTCCGAACCAAAGGATTTGGAAAGGCCATTAATTTGCATCAAAATCATACGTTCACCCCATTGCCTTTATTGTATCACGCATTAACGGACTGTAATACCCCCACCTCTAAACATGAGGGAAATCCAATAGGAGTAGGTGGGGATAAACAGTGCGTATACCTCACTGAATGTAGTTTAACTTTATCGTAAATTGCCGTTATTAGGACACTAACTTGTGAATATCATCACGACAATTGCCAAATTTTCTGGTAGAATAGACGTGTGTCCATATTTTACTATTGCTAAGGATGAAATGAGGCGTAAATATGAAACAAAATAAGATTCCACAGGCTACAGCGAAACGGCTTCCATTATATTATCGATATTTAAATAACTTGAATCAACAAGGAAAAAAGCGTGTTTCTTCTAAAGAACTTTCCGAGGCAATCAAAGTTGATTCTGCTACAATCCGTCGGGACTTTTCTTATTTCGGTGCGCTCGGGAAAAAAGGCTACGGCTATAATGTGGAATACTTGCTTGGATTTTTCCGCAGTACGCTCGACCAGCATGAACTTACAGAAGTTGCTTTAATTGGTGCCGGTAATTTAGGAACAGCATTTTTAAATTATAATTTTACTAGAAATAATAATATTAGAATTACGATGGCATTTGATAGTGATGAAAGTAAGATTGGAACAGAGGTCGGCGGGGTTCCCGTATATGGCATTGATCAATTGGAAGAAAAGCTGGATGATATTACAGTAGCAATTCTTACCGTACCTGTTGCGGAAGCGGATGCAATCACCGAGAAGCTGGTTAATTCAGGAATTAAAGGGATATTAAACTTCACTCCTGTCCGGATTACCGTGCCAAATGATGTGCGAGTGCACCATATTGACTTAACGGTTGAATTACAGGCTCTTGTTTACTTCCTAAAGCATTATCCATTAGACAATCAATAAGATACATATCATGAAACTTCATGTAGTGGGGAGCTTACAGTCCATACATGCTTAATAACAAAAAGGGAAATTTTTCCGTTAAGACATGAAGAAAACGATTGGGCTGTTTTTTCTTTCAATAGAAAGGAACGACAGCCCGTTGGTATATAAAGAAGCGGAAGAGAGAAGTGGGAGTGTGAGTCGTGTTGAAAAGTAGATTATGGGCAGGCATATTTTTTGTATTAACCTGTCTGCTGGTTGCAGGGTGCACCGATGAGGGTGCTGATAAAGAGGAAGTAGAAGCGGAAGTTAGTGATGAAGCAATACTCGCCGTTGTAGAAATGAATGTGGAAAAATTGATGGTAAAAGATTTGGATGGATACATGGAGACCATCCACAGTGAATCTCCAGTTTACGAAACAACAGAAGAAACGATTACGGAATTATTTAATTATACATTGGATATCGAGCTTCAAAACCTGGAGATTAAGGAACAAACAGATAAGGAAGTCATTGTAGCATACACTCAGCGGACTGTGGAAACGGAAGCAGGAGACTTTCAAAACAATGAAACCACTGGTGAACACACGTTGCGTTTGGATGATGGACAATGGAAAATCTACAACTCCGAAGTTATAGCAGTAAACCCCTTACCTCAAGAAGAGCAGGAAATGGAGCAAGAAACTGTTGAAATGGCAGGAGAGTATGCCGCCAAGCTTGAAAGTGTCGCTAAGCCTTTTGATGAGGAAGAATGGATTCTCTCCAGCTATAAAGAAGCTGAAGGTGCAGCAACTGCAGTATATCTTCCAGAGGGCGAGAATTTGGGGAATTATAGTCAAATCATAACATATGATTTTTATGAAGATGGCAATATACATAGTGACTTGGCACATTTTATAGATGTATTTGAGCAAAGTTTAAATGATATGGCTACGGTAGACGTGGAGTTTCAGCGTTTTAATGCGACAGAGACAGAAGTGTCTTATCAGTTTGCTTTAAATGGTGATCCCACTGAACCGGATCAAGAAGAAATCGGCAGGGTTTTCATCTTAGATGATGATATGTATGTTGTCCGTTATACAAAAATGGACAGCAGCATAGAAAACAGAGATGAAGTGGTAGATATGTTAAGAGAAATATAATGTGAAAAGAGCTGTACCTCGATTTTGAGGCACAGCTCTTTTTTATTCGTTCTTATAAGAAGAGAATCGTCTGCATATTTTCCAGTTGTTCTCTCATTTTTTCAATTTCCTCTGGTGATAGTCCGTACTGAGCCAAGACCACCATTGTATTCATTCCAGCATGTACGATAATCGGTACTAGAATTCGCTTCGTCCTTACATAGAGGAAGGCAAATACTAAGCCCATCGCAGTGTACATGAGAAGATGTGAGAAGTCCCAATGAACAGCGGCAAAAATCAGCGCTGATAATAGGGCTGCGAAGATGAAATTCATTCGTTTATAAAGAGTGCCAAATACAATTTTCCTGAATATGATTTCTTCTAAAATTGGAGCAATAATCGCAGGAATTAAAATGAATAAGGCATTGGAACGGACAACCTCCATGATCTGGAATGTATTCTCCGAACCAGGTTCAATTCCTAGAATATAAATTTCAATAGAAGCCGCCAATCCCTGAGCGAAGAATGCGAGAAATACCCCGAGTATCGACCAAAGAATAATTCCACCTGTGGAAGTAGCCTCCCGATGTGCTGGCATCTTCATATCCGGTTTCAGAATCCATAAGATGATGAATAAAGCGGCAATAAAGCTGAAGATAGACCAATAGGTCATGTTTTGCATATAAAGTTCTGGATTATCTGGATGTCTATTAATCATATAAATAGCTACAGGAAAGCTAGAAAGTTGCATGATTAAATAGACGAATATAACGTACCAATATCTTTTCGGCAAGATGAAACGACTCCTTCTCTTGATGGTTTCAAATTATTTTACCATAAAACAGGATAAGGGTCAGAGCATATGACCCATGAATCATACCTTTTCATAAATTGTATGCTTTAACATGAGATTTTATAAACAGGGAAAAACCTTCATAAAAAATATCTCATATAAAAGAAAATTAAATATATACTTTGCTTGCAATTTTTGCAGCTTTTCATTATCATATAAATTGTGATTAGCACTCGCAACCGGTGAGTGCTAACAATAAATAAAACAAATAGAATCAAGGAGGAGTTCTAGATGATTAGACCATTAGGAGATCGCGTTGTTATCGAGCTTGTAGAGCAAGAAGAAACAACAGCAAGCGGGATTGTACTTCCAGACTCTGCAAAAGAAAAACCACAAGAAGGTAAAGTAGTAGCTGTAGGCTCTGGCCGTGTTACTGACAGTGGTGAAAAAATTGCACTAGAAGTAGCTGAAGGAGACCGCATCATTTTCTCTAAATTTGCTGGAACAGAAGTAAAATATGGTGGAAACGAATATTTGATTCTAAGAGAAAGCGACATTTTAGCTGTAATCTCATAATTTAAACTTACCGAATTCGGACAAACATAAACATTTTCATATACTTAAATTTAAAACTAGATTTTAAGGGAGGAATTTAACAATGGCGAAAGATATTAAATTCAGTGAAGACGCACGCCGCGCATTGGCTCGTGGAGTTGATACACTAGCAGATGCAGTTAAAGTTACACTTGGACCTAAAGGACGTAACGTGGTACTAGATAAAAAGTTCGGTGCTCCATTAATCACGAATGACGGGGTAACGATTGCTAAAGAAATCGAATTGGAAGATGCATTCGAAAACATGGGTGCTCAACTAGTATCTGAAGTTGCTTCTAAAACAAACGATGTAGCTGGGGACGGTACAACTACAGCAACAGTTTTAGCACAAGCAATGATCCGTGAAGGATTGAAAAACGTTACTTCTGGTGCAAACCCAATGGGAATCCGCCGTGGTATTGAAAAAGCGGTTGAAACTGCAGTAGAAGAATTACAAAATGTTGCAAAACAAGTTGAAAGCAAAGAATCTATCGCACAAGTTGCAGCTATTTCTGCTAACGATGATGAAGTAGGGGAACTTATTGCTGAAGCGATGGAACGCGTTGGTAAAGACGGCGTTATCACAATCGAAGAATCTAAAGGATTCTCAACTGAGCTTGACGTTGTAGAAGGTATGCAATTTGACCGTGGATATGCTTCTCCATACATGGTTACCGACCAAGATAAAATGGAAGCAGTTCTTGAAGATCCATATATCTTAATCACTGACAAGAAAATCAGCAACATCCAAGAAGTACTACCAGTTCTTGAGCAAGTTGTTCAACAAGGTAAACCATTACTTCTTATCGCTGAAGATGTTGAAGGTGAAGCACTTGCTACATTAGTAGTTAACAAACTTCGCGGAACATTCAACGCTGTTGCGGTTAAAGCTCCAGGATTCGGTGACCGTCGTAAAGCTATGCTTGAAGACATCGCTGTATTAACTGGTGGTGAAGTGATCACTGAAGATTTAGGATTAGATCTGAAGAGTGCTTCTATCGAACAACTAGGTCGCGCTGCTAAAGTTGTTGTAACGAAAGAAAACACAACAATCGTTGAAGGTACTGGTAACCCAGAACAAATCGCAGGCCGTGTGGCACAAATCCGTGCTCAAGTAGAAGAAACTACTTCTGAGTTCGATAAAGAGAAATTACAAGAGCGCCTAGCTAAACTAGCTGGTGGTGTTGCGGTAATTAAAGTTGGTGCTGCAACTGAAACTGAACTAAAAGAACGTAAACTACGTATCGAAGACGCACTGAACTCTACACGTGCAGCTGTAGAAGAAGGTATTGTTGCTGGTGGAGGTACTGCATTAATCGAAGTTTACAAGAAAGTTAGCGAAATCGCACTTGAAGGCGACGAAGCTACAGGACGTAACATCGTTCTACGCGCTATCGAAGAGCCAGTTCGTCAAATCGCTGACAACGCAGGACTTGAAGGTTCCATCATCGTTGAGCGCTTGAAAGGCGAAGAACAAGGAATCGGATATAACGCTGCAACTGGCGAGTGGGTAAACATGATCGAAGCTGGTATCGTAGACCCTGCTAAAGTTACTCGTTCTGCTCTACAAAATGCAGCATCTGTAGCAGCTATGTTCTTGACTACTGAGGCTGTAGTAGCTGACAAGCCAGAAGAAAACGCACCTGCAATGCCTGACATGGGCGGCATGGGTGGAATGGGCGGCATGATGTAATCCAAAAAGTGGAACAGGCTCGTTCAGATGCGCACGCATAAGCAAAACCACGTAAAGTCCCTGAACTTGGGACTTGGAGAGGGATTGCTTATGACGGGAGCATCTAGCCTGTGGAACTAGATTATGCCGTCTGAACCCTTGATATGCTTGGGATTTGGTGTGAGATGAGAGTTAAATGCTAACATTTTGCTAACATTGAGGTTTTTAACGGAGGCTTCTCATGAGTTCATTGAACTTTGAGAGGCTTCTTTTTTCATTTCTTGTATGACATGGAGATATCATCGCTTTATTAAACACCTGAGTTGCTAGGTGTCTAATTGGACATAGATACAGAACTTTCTCTTCATTACATCTTCTCCTATATTCTGCAATTAATTAACCGTTGAATAATGATCATAGAGGACCAAAAAGCCATTTTAAGGAGTCGGCTTTTTGGTCCCTTTTTAATTTTGTCAACAATCCTTTTGCCAAAATGCATTTTTCATTAAATTGAAACATCCTTGTAAACGCTTTAATATTAAACTAGAAAGTTAATTGGAGGGGAAATCTAGATGAATGAATCTGTTAACAATAAACAAGATGTCAAAGTTAGGATACAAAAATTTGGAAGTTATTTAAGCGGAATGGTTATGCCGAATATCGGCGCCTTCATTGCATGGGGCCTGATTACGGCCTTATTTATTCCGACTGGCTGGCTTCCGAATGAAGACTTGGCAAAGCTGGTTGGTCCAATGATCACATTCCTGCTGCCATTATTGATTGGTTATACTGGCGGTAAGATGATTTACGATGTCCGAGGTGGGGTAGTAGGTGCGACAGCTACAATGGGTGTCATCGTCGGTGCGGATATTCCAATGTTCCTGGGCGCAATGATCATGGGACCTATTGGCGGATTAGTAATCAAGAAGTTTGACCAGGCCATCCATGGAAAAGTAAAATCTGGTTTTGAAATGCTTGTCAATAACTTCTCAGCTGGTATTCTTGGCGGCCTATTAACTTTATTGGCGTATAAGGGAATCGGTCCAGTTGTACAAGGAATAAGCAATTTACTTGCAAGTGGCGTTGATGCAATTATCGATGCAAAAATGCTGCCATTGGCTAACGTCTTTATCGAACCAGCAAAAGTTTTATTCTTAAACAATGCAATCAATCACGGTATCTTAAGTCCATTAGCAATTGACCAGGCAGCAGATGCTGGAAAATCAATTCTATTCTTGCTTGAAGCAAACCCAGGACCTGGCTTGGGTATCCTGCTTGCTTTCTGGTTATTTGGAAAGGGAACAGCAAAGCAAACGGCTCCTGGTGCGGTCATCATCCATTTCCTTGGCGGTATCCATGAGATTTACTTCCCGTACATCCTGATGAAGCCTATGCTGATCCTTGCAGCAATTGCGGGTGGTGTGAGCGGAGTGTTAACATTCAATCTTCTTGATGCAGGTTTAGTGGCAGCTCCATCACCAGGAAGTATCTTCGCATTACTTGCGATGACACCAAGAGGCGGTTATTTCGCAACTCTTGCTGGTGTAATCGTAGCAGCAGCAGTTTCATTCGCAGTTGCATCGCTTATCTTGAAAACTAGCAAAGCGACAGAGGAAGATTTGACTGCAGCTGCAGCTAAAATGGAAGAAATGAAAGGCAAGAAGAGCTCTGTTTCATCTGCATTAACAAATGAGCCTGCAGAAGTGAAAGCTGTTGATGTCAATAAAATCGTGTTTGCTTGTGATGCAGGGATGGGTTCAAGTGCGATGGGTGCTGGTATTCTAAGAAATAAAGTCCAAAAAGCAGGACTGGATCAAACAGTCATCAATACTGCGATCAATAATCTTCCAGAGGACGCGGACGTTGTTATTACACATAAAGATTTAACAGATCGTGCGAAAGCAAAGCTTCCCAATGCTACTCATATCTCGGTCGACAACTTCTTGAACAGTCCTAAATATGATGAATTGATCAATTCACTTAAGAAATAAGTTATGCACCCAGCCAGTTATGGCTGGGCTTTAATTTGTTAAATCTTGTCAACAACTATATTGACGAATCCTTATTTATCATTTGTTGTATTAGGGTATTTTGCATTTTATAATAGTGATGTCAGTATGACATTTCAATTCTGTCAACAATCTAGGGGAAGTTGAAATTCATCAGACGGGGGGGGGGGGTGACTTTATGTATATTTCAGCGAGAGAAAGGCAAATTTTAGAAATCTTGCTGACTGAAAAAGAAGAAATGACAGTTAAAGCTCTTGCAGACGAGATTGGTGTAAGTGGAAGGACCGTGCATCGGGATTTGAAAAATATTGAAGATATCCTGATAGAATATGAGCTTACCCTGCTAAAAAAATCAGGAGTTGGCATCCAAATCTCTGGTAGTCCGGAGAAAATACGTCAATTGGAGCTTTTTCTGTTTAACCTTTTTCACACAGAATACACTCCTGACGAACGACAGACGATCATCCTGTGTGAGCTCCTAGAAACAAAAGGCCCAGTAAAGCTGATCGGACTGGCCAATGATTTAAACGTAACGACTGCCACAGTCAGTGCAGACTTATCAAAATTAGAAGACAAGCTGGAATCCTTTGGTTTAAGCCTCATCAGAAAAAGAGGGTATGGTGTCGAGCTTGAGGGGGATGAAGCCGCCAAGAGGAGGGCTATGAGAAATCTGATTTCGGCTTATCTGGATGAATCCGAAATCCTTTCCCTGGCAAGAGAGAATATCCAAAAGCGGTCAACTCAGCAAACCAATACCATATCAGAAAGACTTTTGGGGCTGGTAGAAAGGCAGAAGCTGTTGATCGTTGAAAAAGTAGTGGATTCCATCATCCAGGAGTTGCCTTATGCAATGGCTGACAGTGCTTATATTGGACTGGTTGTCCATCTTGCCCTAGCGATTGAACGAATCCAAAAAGGCGAAGGGATTGCGATTAATAAAGCCTACATGAAAGATCAACAATCTTCAAAAGAATATAAACTTGCCGGAAAGATTGTTATTCAATTGGAGCAAGTTTTTCAAATCGAAATCCCTAGGGCCGAAGTAGCTTATATCACCATGCACCTGAAGGGCGCAAAACTCTGGTATGACAATGAGTATTTAATGGAGGAATCTAGCCTGCGAGTTGCATTAAAGGTAAAACATCTGATTGACCAAATTGAAAAAATGGTTGGAATAGAACTGACGGCGAATCGCTCGTTATTTGAAGGGTTGGTCATGCATTTAAAGCCGGCGATATATCGGCTCAAGCAGGGAATGGGAATCAGCAATCCTTTAACGGGTAAGGTTAAAAAGGATTATCCGGAACTGTTCTCAGTCGTTAAAAAGGCAGCAGAGCAGGTATTCACTGAATATCATGTACCCGATGAGGAAGTTGCCTATCTGGTCATGCATTTTGGCTCAGCAGTCCTCGGGCGGAGAGAGCTGGAGGATTTTAAAACACTTGTCATATGTTCAAGCGGGATTGGGACTTCTAAAATGCTTGTTACCAGACTTAACAAAGAGTTCCCGGAGCTTAAGAATGTCCAAAATGTATCGCTCATGGAGTTCAAAAAGTTGAGGGATTCAGATTACCAGCTTGTCATCTCAACGATTCCAATCCCTGACTATCATAAAGAATATATTATTGTCAGCCCAATGCTGAACAACGATGAAGTAAAAAAAATTCGTTCGTTCATCAATAAACATAAAATCATCAACAGTTCGGAAAAAGGTCTTACTTTTTCCAGCGGTCAACCAGCAAAAACGCGAAATGTGAAAAATTTCATCGAGCAATTAAAAACTGTTCAAGGATATAGTGAAGCGATTGCTATCATCCTCGAGGGTTTTGAACTGGTCAAAATTAGGGAACGGAAAACTATTGATGAAATTCTATATCAGGCTGTTCAACAGCTTGCTCAAAAACAGGCTGTAAACAATATCGATTTGGTGGTAAATGCGCTAAAAAAAAGGGAACGCTTAGGAGGATTCGGTGTTCCAGGTACTGACATGGCCCTTTTTCATGCCCGTTCTCCGGGCGTCATTCAATTAAGCTTTACGATATATTCTTTAGAGAATCCAATTTTGACGACTGGCATGGATGGGTCGACAATGGAAGCCAAATCCCTTCTCCTGATGCTTTCCTCTGAGGAACCAGATGAAAAAGCGTTGGAGGTCCTGAGCCATTTAAGTTCATTGATGATTGAAAGCGAAGAAAATACAGCAGTTTTTCAATCAGGCGATAAAAATCAAATCTTATCCTTTTTATCATCTGAATTTGAAAAATTTTTCACTGAAAAAATAGATCTTCTAAGGAGTGTTTGAAAATGTCATTAATCTTAAATAAAGAAAACATCTTATTAAATAAGTCGCTTAACACAAAAGAAGAAGCAATCAAGCTGACGGGAAGCGTCCTGGTTGAAAGAGGATATGTAGAACCGAGCTATATTGAAAAAATGCTGGAAAGAGAAGAGCTTACATCAACTTATATGGGGAATTTTGTAGCGATTCCGCATGGTACAGAGGATTCAAAGCAATTTGTAAAAGAATCAGGCATTTCGATTATTCAGGTGCCAGAAGGTGTCGATTTCGGTGGGGGAAATATTGTTAAGCTTTTGATCGGCATTGCAGGGAAAAATGATGAGCACCTAAACATCTTATCCAATATTGCGATTGTTTGTTCTGAAGAAGAAAATATTGAAAAGCTTATTTCGGCAAAATCACCAGAAGAAATTTTAGAGATTTTTGAAGGAGAAAGCTAATATGCTTGCAGTACACTTTGGAGCAGGGAATATCGGGCGCGGATTTATCGGGAATTTATTATTTCACTCAGGATATGAGACGGTCTTTGTAGACGTTAATGCTGAGATTGTTCATCTACTTAATGAAAAGAATGAATATAAAGTCGTTCTCGCAGAGCCTGGCCAGCAAGAAGATGTCATTAAAAATGTCAGAGCCATCAACAGTGCGGAGAATCCAGACCAAGTAATCGAGGCAATTGCAAAGGCTGATCTGGTGACGACTGCGATCGGTCCGAATATTCTTCCGTTGATCGCGGGATTGGTAGCAGAGGGATTGCGTAATAGGGCTGATCAGTCTAACAGGCCACTGAACATCATTGCTTGTGAAAATATGATTGGCGGAAGCACTCTTTTAAAAGAGAAAGTATATGAAAAATTAACAAAAGCTGAAATGGCTCAGTTTGACGACCTATTTGGATTCCCGGATTCAGCTGTAGACCGGATTGTACCGAACCAGACGAACGAAGACAAATTGATGGTGAAGGTAGAACCGTTCTATGAATGGGTGGTAGAGGAAACAAAGCTTGTCGGTGAAAAGCCGGACATTCCGGGAATCACGTATGTCCAGGATTTGGTCCCTTATATTGAACGTAAATTGTTCACAGTTAATACAGGCCACGCACTAGCAGCCTATTTTGGTTATTATTACGGTGAAGAATTTATCAACAAGGCAATGGAAAATCCGCAAATTTATGAGCTGGTTGAAGGTGCCCTGAGTGAAAGTGGCGAGTTTCTAGCCAAGAAGTACGGATTCAATGCTGAGGATCATGCTAAATATATTCAAAAGATCCTCCATCGTTTCTCTAATTCGCATATTGTCGATGAAGTGACAAGGGTTGGCCGTTCTCCAATCAGGAAGCTAGGTCCGAATGATCGCCTTGTAAGCCCGGCACGACAGTATTCCGAAGTAATCGGGCAAGAACCTGTCAACCTCCTGAAAGGAGTAGCCGCAGCGTTCTTATACGATTTCCAGGGTGATGAGGAAGCAGTCAAAATCCAGAGCACAATCGAGGGAATTGGGATTGATAAAGCCATCGAAACCTTTACACATATTTCCTCAGAATCAACACTTTTTCAAACCATTATCGAACAGTATAAACTGTTGAAGGAGAATAAATAACACGCCAAACTTAAGGGCGGTTCTTATGTTACATTGATGGTGTAGGCCATTATGCTAGCTGAGGGATATAATCAGACTTTGTTCATTGAGGAATCCGTTGTAGCTTGATTAATAAGATATTTCGATATGAAGCCAATATACAGTGTAAAACCGAAATTTTTAAACGCCGATTATAAAAGTTTGAAACCAAAGTTCTTTTGCAGCATTTCTCGTAAGTAAATTAAAGAAGCTTCCCACAAGTTACAAAACTAGTGGGAAGCTTTTTATTTGTCCGTATGAAAAATTACATTTGGTAATAATCTAATCACCTAAAATAAATATTCATCATTATTAGCACTATTTTTAATTACTCATTCTCTACATTATCTGGAGATGATATTCTTCGTTTCGTTATCTCTTCCCTTGCTTTATTCCCAGTAATCTTACCTTCCTTTAAATTATTGTAATTATCCTTCGTTTCACTACTAATTTCACTATTGAAGTAAGTCTGCAAGTCTTGAATCTGTTGATCGGTAAGATTAATTTCAAGTGCTGCCAGTTCTGCAACAGCCTCATCAACTGTTATATCGCCATTCCAAGTTTTTTCTAAAATTTCTTTTACTAATGTTTTTGCCTCATCATCAACATTCATAAATTGCTCTGTTTTCTTCTCTTTGTTTGAGGGAGAAATTCTTTGTTTCCTTAACTCAAGTGCTTCATCTGATGATAATTTTTCTGCTTTTAGATTTTTAGCAAATTCCTCTAACTTTTTCTTCGTATCAGCATCTAAATTTGCGAGGTATTCATCTTTATCCATGCCTTCGTCTGGGAGTGTAATACCTTGTGCTTTGAGCTCTTCTTTTATCTCTTGAATTCGATCCTTGGAGGAAATGACTTTTGCAGACTGCTCGGAACTATCGTTATCCTGGCTAGTCATCGCAAATATAGAAGTTCCCATACCAGCTACTCCAACTGTTAATACTCCTACGATGGCGTAACTAATTACTTTCCTTTTAAACATTTTCTCACCATCCATTATTATTATTTGGTTCTTACCTCTTTCTTAAATTGTTAAGAAACGTTTTCATTCAATCTTCTATAATGAACAGCTTTTTCATTTTTTAAGTAAATTATTCAACATGTATGAAAAGTATACCAAAGATTCTTAATAAAGAACAAGATGTCCGTCAGAAAAAGAGAAAACCTAAATGTTCTTTATAGAAAACAAATTGTTCGTTATTTTTAGAAAAATATGTTATAATTCTAATATAATGAGAGGACTATACTTTCATTTCATTTTTTTAATCACGTTGTTCTTTATTTAGAACGGAGAGCGGCGTGAGGAAAATAGTATTAAGTCAAAGAAAGACAAGGAGGGAGGAAACTAGATTAAAGCGTTTCTTTTACTAATTGATTATTTTTCATCATCTCAGAATAAAGTAAATTTGATTGTCTTGTAGAATATTTTATCAGTCTATTACCGAGGAGATGGAGGGAATGTATTGGGAAATAAGAAGTTAATCAAATTATTTAGTAGTTTTCTAGCCTTTTTAATGGTTGTTTCGCTTGTCTTTCCTGTATCGGCATCAAGGACAAACGTTGAAACGTTTAAAGAGCAAGTATTTAATGAAGAAAATATGGAATTGAAAGCGGCAATTGTAGAACAACTAGAGAACTCTGAAGGGTTAACGAAGCTTCATAAGGATTTACAGGGCAAATCGGGGAATGAGATGGTTCCAGTCATTATCCACCTCTCAGAAAAACCTGTAGCATTGGAAAAAGGTATACAATCTTTAAAAGGAAAAGTTTTATCCAATTCTAAAATTGACGCAATTCGTGACAAAATAAATAAGCAACACGGACGTGTCGATAGAGAAATGGTATTGAAGGGCATTACCTTTGATAAAGGTTTTTCCTATGACACCGTTCTGAATGGTTTTGCCGCTGAAGTAAAAGCAGATGATCTTGTAAAACTACTTGATATAGCAGAGATCACATTAGTAGAACCAGATACCATTGTTTATGCAACGGATGAAAAGGGTTCAGGTGACGAACCATCTGATCTTCAGAAGGATATAGAGTTTGAAACGCAGATGGACACTAGTATCCCTCATCTAGGAATTGAGGCAGTCTGGGAAGAAGGATATAAAGGAGCAGGGATTAAAGTAGCTGTACTTGATACAGGAATTGATCCTGATCATCCTGAATTCCAAGGGATTTATAAGGGTGGAAAGAACTTTATTGTACACAGTTCTGATTATAGTCGTGAACGTGCAGATGATGATGCCCGTGAAACATCACCAGCAGAACGTCCAGATCATATGCCTGAAGTGAATGCAAGTGGACGTACTTTTTGGACAGACCATGGTACACACGTAGCTGGAACAATTGCTGCTATTGGTGCCAATGAATACGGAATTCAAGGGGTTGCTCCAGAAATTGATTTATATGCTTACCGTGTCCTAGGGGCATATGGAAGTGGAGCGACATCAGGTATTATTTCTGCTGTGGAGCATGCTGTGAATGAAGAAATGGATATTATTAACCTTTCACTTGGTGGAGGCAGCAACTCTGAGAATGATAGTTTAGCGTATGCACTGAATAATGCAATGATGGCAGATGTAGTTGCGGTTGTTTCATCAGGAAACTCAGGACCAAATCGTGCAACAGTGACTACTCCGGGTACATCGCGACTTGGAATTACTGTCGGTAACACGACTAATCCTGAAACACAGCATAGCGCAGTGGTAAGTGTCTCTGTTCCTAGTAATGATTACGGCTACTCTAAAGAATTAAAGTTCATGGGAACAACTTATGGACAGGATTTAGCTGAGCAACTGGACGGAGAATATGAACTTGTTTCGATTCCTGGATTTGGTAGTTTAGCAGACTATGAAGGAATCGATGTGGAAGGAAAAGTTGCCCTCATCTCCCGTGGAGAGCTTCCTTTTGTAGATAAGATCGCAAACGCTAAGGAAAACGGTGCAGTCGCAACAATTATTCATAACTTCTCGGGTGGAACAAATGCACCAGATGTATCAGATGTGTTCTTAGGTGATACATTTAGTTTTATCCCAACCATTGATATGTCGGTAACAGATGGAGAAGCAATCCGCAGTGCGCTTGAAGTAGGTCCGGGAACTGTATCTTTCGCAGAATTCGGTTCAACACGAACTGAAGGCGATGAAATTAACTCATCCAGTTCACGTGGACCATCTACACCGAACTTTGATATTAAACCAGATGTTCTAGCACCTGGAACTAACATTATGTCATCTATTCCAGCGTACAAATGGGACTTCCCAGATGCAAGTTATGAAGAGTCTTATGATCGTTTTACAGGTACATCGATGGCAGCACCACATATTGCTGGAATTGCTGCATTAGTCAAACAAGCTAACCCAGATTGGGATGCATTTGATGTGAAGGTAGCCCTTTCCAATACTGCAACATTACTTGATACAGAAAGATATGATGTATTTGCTCAGGGACCTGGTCGAGTAGATCCTTTTGCAGCAGCATTCCCAAGTGTTCTTGCTTATGCAGAGGATGAAGCTGTACTTGATGCCAGTGGTGAAATCGTGCCAAACATAAAAGGAACGGTCACGTTTGGACCACAAGATCTAAGTGATGAGATTTCGGTTACGAAGCAAATTCGTGTCAAAGATTTAGAAGGAATTGGTGGAGATTTCAGTGTGGAAGTGGAAGAAACGAAACCATTTTCTGATGCATATTTGAGTATTGATAAAGAGTCCTTTACATTAGCTCCAGATGGTGAAGAAGTAATAAACGTAACACTAGTAGCTGGAGGGCAAGATACTCAGGCAGGGGATGAATTCTTAGGATATATCCGTATTAATGGAGGAGAAAATCATATTTCCCTACCATTTGCTGCTGATTTTAGTCCCGAGGAAGATGTTGTTTACGAAGTAAGAGATATGAGTATATCTGAAACAGATTTATCATTCAATGGTGATGGAGTAAATGATCAAGCAAGGCTTGACTTCACTATTACAGGAGATGTTTTAACAAATTATCTTGAAATTTGGAATTTCGAAGATCCATATGGCGGTTATTATGGTGATGGCTATATCGGATACCTACATGCTGGGAATTCCTTAGGTGCTGGATCTTACTATTTAAACATTACTGGTGATTATACACCTTGGGCTCCGCCACAGGAATTGACAACGATTCCAGACGGGGTATATTCCATTGATTATACTGCTCTAGCACCTAATGGTGAAGTGATTGGTGACTGGGTTGGTCCGATTTTTGTTAAGTCGACAACTCCTGATATTTCAGGTGAAGTGACTGAAGACAAAATTACAGGACAAGTTACAGATGATTATCTCCACTATATTGACGTTTTAGCAGAATGGGGATATTCTTACGATCTTAATGAAAAACTGTCAGCATCTTATAAGTTCATAACGGATGGTGCTGAGAGTGAAGTAGACTTCTTGACATTAGAACAAGATGGTTCGTTTGAAATCGAGTTAAATCAAGAAGCAGATAGCGTTATAGTTATAGTAGAAGATGCTGCTGGAAATATTGGTGAGGTTGAAATTGCAATTGAACAAGGCGATGAAGATCCTGAACCGGTTGTAAGTCTATCTGTTAATCCTGAATCAGTTGAACTGGAGGAAGGAGAAGAGGCTTCAGTAGTAGTAACGCAAACTACTACAATTGGTGACGAGTCTACAGAAGAAGATGTGACAGCTCTAGCAGAGTACGAGGTAGCGGATGAATCAATCGTCTCAATAGAAGCTGGAGTAATTACAGGAATTAAAGCTGGTGAAACTACTGTTAAAATCACATATGGTGAAAATGAAGTAGCCTTGGATGTAATAGTAACAGAAGGAGATTCCGAGCCGGATCCTGACGCGGAAGTTAGTTTGGAGGTTTCTGATCCTGTCGTTCTGGTGAACAAAGGGGAGACTAAACAGGTTACCGTCACAGAACTAACTACCATTGATGGTGAAACCACAGAGAGGGATGTGACAGCGGAAGCGAACTACACAGTAGCTGATGACCGTATAGTTGAGGTTCACGAAGGAGTTATATCAGGTAAGAATCGTGGAATCACGGTAATAACCGTTGAATATGGTGAAAATACTGTGGAAATAACAGTTGCGGTAGCTGATAGTAGTGGTCCTCGTCATAGATTACCATAATTAAATAAAAAAGGACGGTTCTCTTAGTTCAATAAAACAAGAGAACCGTCCTTATTTTTTTATGGAATAAAAGAAATCTTCTTTCCACCAAATTCAAATAAAATAGTATGGAATATTATTTAATACATATTTTTATCATAAATGCTTAAATTTACCTATATTAGTCCGATATATATAATGGGCTAAATAAAAATACCTATTTTTGGTAAGTTTACGACAGGAGGACCTAGAGTAATGCAGAATGCCGTAATAGACCAGGATACTCATCCGGTTCTAAAATCCTTTGTTCAAATAGCTCCGTATCTTCAATTACTAGTGAATGATGATATAACAATTGGAGTCTATGATACAGAGAAATTGTTAATCAATATACCCGCAAAAACATTCTCACTTAATGTAACTCCCGGAGATCCATTGCTTGAAGGTGATATTATTACCAATGCAATTCGTGAAAATAAAAATCAAGCAATGACTGTACCAGCTGAGGTATTAGGAGTAGACCTTGTTTCACGTGCAATACCGGTGCATGATGAGCAAGGTAGAGTAATTGGTGGAGTTGGTGTGGGATTAAACGTCGATAAGGCGAACAAACTTTCACAAATAGCCAGCAACTTATCAAGTGTAATTGGTGATGTAACGAATACGGTTCAAGAAATGGCAGAATCGGTTAATGAATTAGCTACGAATATAAGCTATGTTTCTGAAAAGGCAGATGAAGTTACAAGCAGTGTAGACCTTATCGAACAAGTTTCAGCGGTAGTTAAGAATATCGCAGATCAAAGTAATTTACTAGGGTTGAATGCAGCTATTGAATCAGCACGAGCTGGAGAACATGGTAGAGGATTTGGGGTTGTTGCCGATGAGATTAGAAAAATGGCAACTAATTCAAAAGACAATGTACAAGAAATTCAAAATATAACCAGCCAAATTAAAGAAGTAATCGAAGACCTTGGTAAAGATATACAAAAAGTAAATCTTGAATCCACTAGCCAGTCCGCTTCGATTGAAGAATTAACTGCAACAATGGAAGAAATCAATGTAAGTATTCGGAGTTTAGCAGAGTTAGCTAAAGAAAACATAGAGTTAAAAAATTAACGGAGGTTGAATGAATATGAATTTTAAAGAATTAGCTGGTCAATATATTAACGGAGAATGGAAAGACGGTTCCAGTAGTCTAGTAATGGAAAATAAAAATCCATATAATGGTGAAATTATTGCAACGTACAAGGCTGCTAATTTAGAAGATTTGAATGCAGCATATGAATCGGCGCAAAAGGTACAAGAAAAATGGGCAAAAACAAACCCAGTTGTACAAAGAGAAGTCTTTGATAAAGCTGTAGACTATATCAATGAAAATCATGAAGCTATTGTGGATGTCATCATTGATGAAATTGGTGGTACCCGCTTAAAAGCAGAATTTGAGATTGGCTTAGTTACAAACATGATAAAAGAAGCATCAACTTTCCCTATGCGCATGAACGGAACGATTTTACCTTCTCCAATTGACGGTAAGGAGAACCGTGTCTATCGTGTGCCAGTTGGTGTAGTTGGGGTTATTAGTCCATTCAACTTCCCATTTTTCCTATCGATGAAATCTGTTGCACCAGCTTTGGCTACTGGAAATGGTGTTGTTTTGAAGCCGCATGAGCATACAACCATTACTGGTGGTACACTAATTGCTAAGATTTTCGAGAGTGCCGGATTGCCTAAAGGATTGTTAAATGTGATTACTACTGAAATATCCGAGATTGGAGATAACTTTGTTGAACATCCGATTCCACGTGCTATTTCCTTTACAGGATCTACAAAAATAGGAAAACATATCGGAGAAGTTGCTGGAAGAAATCTAAAAGAAGTCCATCTAGAATTAGGCGGTAATAGTGCCTTAGTTGTTTTAGAAGATGCAGATATTGATTTGGCAGTAAGTGCTGGTGTATTCAGTCGCTTCACACACCAAGGACAAATTTGTATGTCAGCTAACCGCATCATTGTTCATGAAGATGTATATGATGAATTTGTGGAAAAGTATATAGAAAAGGTATCTGGCCTGAAGTGTGGTGACCCGAGAGATCCAAACACAATTATTGGACCGGTTATTAATGAACGCCAAGTTAAAACGACTGTGGAATTAATTGAGAAAGGCATTGAAGAAGGTGCAACTCCTTTACTAAGAGGAGAAGTTGTAGGAAATGTAATAGAGCCAGTTGTATTTACTGATGTTACTCCAGAAATGACCATTGCAAATGAGGAGTTCTTTGCCCCGGTTGTATCTATTATGAAAGTAGCGAACGAAGAAGAAATACTAAGTTATGCTAACCAAAGTCCATATGGTTTAAGTGGTGCAATCCATACAAGAGACGTGGAACGTGGTGCAGAACTTGCTAAACGTATGGATACTGGAATGATTCATATCAATGATGGAACAATCAATGATGAACCAAACGTTGCTTTCGGTGGCGTGAAAAATTCAGGAATTGGACGACTAAATGGAGAATGGAGCTTAGATGCATTTACTACAACAAAATGGATCTCCATTCAACATACAAAACGAGCTTATCCATACTCTTAAGATAAATAAATTCCTAATCAAGTAGGATGGTGGACAATATTAGAAGCCACTCAAAAGTCCGTAAAACTTTTGAGTGGCTTCTTTTTATCTTGAAATCCAAAGTATCCCTAGAATATTTAAATCTAGTAAATATTGACATAATGCATCTAGTTTAGTAAGATTACATAGCTATTTATTAATGGTTCTAAATAACTATAAAGGTGATAAGGAGTTAATGGAATGATACTAGAGAATTATATTACGTGCTTAAACAACAGTGATTTTGAGGGTATTGCAAGTTTATTTACAGAGGACTGTCAATTTAATGATGGTGGAGCCCGTACAATTAATGTGGATGATTTGGTTGTAGAAGGAAGAGAAGCATTAAAACAAGCATTTCAATCTGTTTGGGAGAACAATAAAGTTCGCGCTGAAATTGTAAAAGTAAATGCAAATTCTATGGAATACAATGTTTATCTTGGTGACATCAAATTAGAATGCGTTGGATGTGCTACGTTGAAGGATGGACTGATTTCGGAGTATATTGTAAGACCTAGATAATTAAAGTACATAAAAATAAAGGTAACTATTAATGGATAATGTAAGGCTCTTTGTAGAAATATGTGATTGATTTCACTAGTATCTATCTTTACAAAGAGCCTTTTAAATAATTATTTATGGATTTGAAATAGTTTAAGGCAGGTAATGAAGGATTGGCTAAAAAAAATAAAAAAGCAACTAAATTTATAAGTATAAAGCTTAAACTCATTATTTCTTTCTCAGTACTAATTTTATTATTTACTATCAGTTTAGGGGTGTTATCTATTAATATCTCTAGTGATATTGTGATGGATGAAGCAAGGAATACAGTACTATCCGTAGCAAAAGAAGAGGCTAAGTTAGTATCTACAAGACTGGAAGCACAGAGAAAACCATTAAATACACTTGCCTCTCTGGAACAGGTGCAGAGTATGGAATGGGAGGAACAAACATCTTTCCTAAAAGATGTATTAAGGAATACAACTTATATTGATATAGGTATTATGCATATGGATGGGACAGTACGTTACACGAATGGGGATACGGAGAAGTTTGAATTAACCGATTCAATTAGTGCTCCTATTAACGGTGGATCAAACGGAATAGCATTTAGTGTTGATCAGGATCAAGAGGAGCTTATTTTATTACAATCGGTTCCCATTCATGTAAATGGTGAAATAATAGGGGCGATAGTAGGTCGCGAAGATGGAAAATTATTAAGTGAGCTAGTGGCTGATATTGGTTATAAGGAAAATGGATTTGGATATATAACGGATGAACATGGAACGACATTGGCATACCCGGTGTTGGATTATGTTTTCATGGAAATGAATCCAATCGTGGCGGCACAGCAAGATGATACAAATACTTACACAAGTTTAGCTACGATGGTGGAAAAAGTAACAAAGGATGCAACAGGTACAGCTGATTATAATTATGATGGTGTAGATTACATTGCTGGCTTTGATACAATTGAAGGCACAGACTGGTCTTATATTCTCCTTGCTGTGGAGGACGAAGTGTTAGAAGCGATACCAACTTTGCAAAAGACGCTGATTATAACTTCAATCATTATTCTCGTTATTGGATTATTGATTGCGTTTAATATAGGAAGGGTCATTGTAAATCCTATCGTTCAAATTATTAATCATTCAAAAGAGATCACCAAATTAAACCTTACCGAGAATGTGAAGGAAGTATATTTAAAACGAAATGATGAGGTAGGAAGCTTAGCTAGATCGCTTCAAGAATTAACAGAAAGCATGAGGGAGATTGTAAATGAAATAAATGAATCCTCAAGACAACTAGCTGTTTCTTCAGAAGACCTTACTACAACATCAAAAAACTCTTCCACTGTAGCGCTAGAAATATCAAGCACAGTTCAAGAAGTTTCGCATAGTGCTACAGAACAAGCGAAAAATACAGAAGAAGGTTTCAATAAGGCTATATTATTAGGGAAATCTATTGAAATGGTTGACGGATATATCAATGAAGTGAATGATTCTACTGTAGAAGTAGGAGGAATTATTGAGAACGGAATAAAAGAGATGGATTCCTTAAGCAAGATTACTGAAGAAAGCACAGTAACAACTGAAGAAATCTATAAAGTTGTATCAAAAGCAAACGATAGCTCTAAACAAATAGGTGAAGCGAGTAATTTAATTAATTCGATTGCATCCCAAACGAGTCTCTTGTCTCTGGATGCCTCCATTGAGGCTGCAAGAGCAGGTGAAGCAGGTAGTGGGTTCGCGGTAGTGGCTGAAGAAATAAGAAAACTCTCGGAGCAGACGGCTGATGCTACGAAAATCATTGATGAAGTTGTAGCCGAGCTTCAACAAAATACAACGAACTCTGTAGAGTCTATGAATAGAGCAGTTCAAATCTCAAAGGACCAAGCAAATAGTGTAGAAAGAAATAGACAAAAATACGAAATCATTGAACAATCAGTGTCTCATACGAGGGAAACAATGGAGAAATTGAGTCTCTCCGGAAAAGAAATGAATGAAATGCGGGAGCAGATTTTAGAAGTTCTCAACTCCCTATCAGCTATTGCAGAAGAAAATGCCGCATTAACTGAGCAGGCATCGGCATCTATGGATGAACAGACTGCATCTGTAGATGAAGTAGCTGTGGCAAGCAATCATCTGGCTGAGTTGGCTCAGAAGTTACATGAGGTAGTGAAACGGTTTAATGTCTGATAGCTGACTACTTAATGTGAGATTATATATACTATAATTTCAGGGCTTGTCAAATAAAGTGTGTAAGTTCCCATTTATTCAAGGTACTTTAACACCCTATCTTTCAGTTCATCATGAAGAAGAAGCTGGTTCAT
>NZ_JBHUDE010000143.1:0-21938 GCF_042678205.1 Oceanobacillus luteolus | reverse complement strand
TTTGTTTACTAAAATAACGATAGCAAAAAGCGTAGGGCCTACACATTTTTTGTGTGAACTCCTACGCCTTATTTTTTATTTACTGGGGTTTTGTCCCAGCCTCTTGGTTCTTTAATCTAAAGACGACTCAATATGACAAGCCAAAATTATATAGATAGCGATTTCCTGCTTGATCCACATATGGATAGGAAGCACCTTTATCATAGCCCGGCACATCTCCAGGTTGATTATCCACTTCTTCCTGACTTGCAGGAATGGTGATTGGTAGTTTTCCTACGGGATTGAAGTTTCCACGAATCATGTCGATTACTGCTTCAGCCTTCGTACCAAACGTACCAATTACGGCTGCGGCATTTGGTTCAATCGTATTAATGAGCCATGGATTGGAGAAGTTAATCGCCGTAATCGTCGGGACGGCTTGTTGAACTTCTACAATACGTTCAACATCCTCGATATTTGTTTCCGGACCGATCATCACGGTTGGCGCATTGGCGAACAAGTCTTGAAATGGTTGTACCCAAACAAAAGCATGAGTCGCATTTGCTAAATCATCTACGAGCGTAATGGAAGAGTCGTGATTCCTTATTTTTTGTTTTAACTCCTCGGTTTCTTGTCCATTTTCCCCTCCTGGGAACATCTGAACATACAGTCTGACATCAGAAACGGATTCATCTTGCAGCGGCAGCACATTCCGATTATTTCGTAAAAGCACAACTGATCTGCGATGTGCATCATCGGCAATCTCTTGAGATTCCGGATCGTCTGCAATCTCCAACGCCTCATTTGGATCGACGTACGGATTCTCAAAAAGCCCTAACTTCATCATTTCCGTCAACAGATATTCAGCCGATCGGTTAATTTGTTCTTCTTCCACTAATCCTTGGTTAACCGCTTTTAGAATCGGTTGTGGATTCGGCACACCCGAAAAAATATTGGTTCCTGCTTGGATTGCCTTTGCAAAACGTTCTTCTACGGGTAAATCTTGTGCTCCCCACGCTCGATCAATCACCGCACTTGTATCGGAGTTGACATATCCTAAGAAGTTTAATTCATCTCGCAAATACCCATTAATAAATGGTTCATTCAAAGCAAAAGCAACTTCTTCAAACTGCTCGCTCTCACTAAAATGCGGGAGTCCTTGTTCTGCACTTTCATTGCTCGGATATGCATAATAGGGCATAATCGAAGTCGGATCAGCTTCAATTGCTGCTATAAATGGCGGAATATGATACGTCAAAAGACTGCCAGGAGTCGGATAGATATTGTATTGCCCTTCTTCAAAATGAGGATCTCTACCACTTTCACGGGCCCCGCCACCTGGAAAGTGCTTAACTGTCATCGATACACTATTTTCATTCAGTACATCACCTTGAAATCCTTTAATCACGTTGTATATCATCCCTGAAACAAGCTCAGGATGTTCACCAAATGTTTCCTGGTTTCTTGCCCATAAAGGATCAGTTGCCAAGTCTGCTGAGTAACCATACAACTTATGAATTCCAGCCGCCCGCCATTCTTTCGCAGCAATCTCACCAAACCTTCTGATCAAGTCTGAATCACGAGTAGCTGCTAGCCCTAACGTATCTGGCCAATGTGAAAACTGACCGGCCTCTTCAATCACCGGAAAAGCTAAAGGATGATTTCTTGGGTTGGAAATGACTACAGCAGGGATACCTAGTCTCGATGCTTCAGCGGCTTCTTGTAATTGATTCATTTGGTCAGCAACGATATTAGCAGCCGGCATTCCCCGATAAATAAAATAGCGGGTATGCTGATCAAGGAATTCATTAGGTAATACAATCTTACCTTCTTCGTATTCCGGAAATTCATTAATCGTCAGTAAACCGACCTTTTCTTCCAATGACATCTGTGACAATAAATTCTCCACCCGATCCTCTGCTGGCAGCTCCCAATTTTCATACGCATCAAGCTCTCCATTATCGTTTAAATCACGATATCTTTTCCCTTCGATTTCTAATATGGACTTTGTTCTTGTTTCGACCTCCAAATTATTCTGCGCCTGTACTCCAAGAATAGATGGTATCATCCATACAAACGCAAATAGACATAAAGTAATTTTTTTGTATCGGGAATGCATCTCACCCACCCCATTTACGAATATTTTATTCCCCTTTAATATCCCTAAATTGGTAGATATTATCCTACGACTCGATATTAGGTGAGATGAGAAACAATTTAATTTCAAGCTCCTGAATACTATGCTTATGAAGTTTGCAACCAGTAAAATAAAAAGACAGGTGATAACCCGTCTCAAATATACATAATTTTCTGTTTATAAAACCAATAACGATGGCTATTCAAGAACCTGCAGCTGAATTATGCACTTTTCCTCTTTCCTCCGAGTTCATTCAACCGCTTATTATTTGTGGCAATAATATAAATGGCAATGGTCCAGATGATGATTGCTATGATTGAGCCGATATTGAATATTCCTTTCTCTGCTGTCCATATAATGGAATATCCGATGGACCCTGCTAAAAGCGCATAATAGAAAAACGGCAGAAGCGTTTTACGTATAACATGACCTTCTTTACCAATTAGTCCAACAACAGCCGATGCCGCAACAACGTTATGCACACAAATCATGTTACCTGCTGCACCACCAACTGCCTGGAGAGCAACAATCCATGTTGGATCTGCACCAATTCGCTCACCAACTCCGTATTGGAAGTAAGAGAACATCATATTACTGACTGTATTACTTCCAGCTACAAATGCCCCAATTCCTCCAATAAATGTTGCAAAAATCGGATACACAGAACCTGCCAGATTTGCCACACCTTCAGCTAAAGCAATCGGCATTTCCGGATAACCAGCTCCACCACCAGCTGTATTAATAAATACCTGCACCATTGGAACAGTAAACACAAGTGCAGTACTAGCAGCGACAATTGTTTTCCAAGACGCTTTCCATGCTCTGCCAAAATCGCTTGGTTTCATGCCGTGCATAAAATATGTGATTACTGCAACAACAATGAAAATAAATCCTGGAGAGAATAAGATTTCCCAAGTTGATGTAATATTTGTTCCGAATATATTCGGGATTACAATCTTGGCAGACTTTAGCCAATCTCCAGCTACCGTCAATCTCGAAATTAATAGGAATGCCGCAATCAATACATATGGGGCCCATGCCCGCCACATACTGATTTTACCTGCATAGATTTCACTGTTTTTTAATTCAACACGCCCAGTCCAGGTCGGATCCCAACGATCTTTTGACTCAAAATCCCAGACATCGTCTCCTTTAGGTGTAAGGAAACCTTTTTGGGCAGTAGGAATGACTATTGCCAATCCTATTAACCCTCCAAGCATTGCTGGAAATTCAGGACCTAATAAAAATGCAACTATAATATATGGTATAGTCATCGCAAGAGCTGCAAATAATGCAAACTTCCATACTTTTAAACCTTCACTGAATGACTTATTTTTCCCGAAGAATTTAGTTAAGATACCAACTAAAAATAAAGGTATCAACAATCCTGCAATTAAATGAAGTGTCGCTACTTTGGTGGCAGCTTCAAATACGAATGCCGACACATCTGAAATTTCCGTAAGCGGCGCAACTCCAGTGCCTACCCCAACAATCATTGGTGTCCCCACAGCTCCGAACGATACTGGTGTACTTTGAATAATCATACCAGCGACAACCGCAGCCATTGCCGGAAAGCCAAGCCCAACCATTAATGGTACTGCAACGGCTGCCGGTGTACCAAATCCAGCTGAACCTTCAATAAATGAACCGAATAACCAGGCAATGATAATGACTTGGATTCGCCGATCCGGAGAAATATCGGTAAATCCGCGACGTATCGTGTGCAAACCTCCACTTTCCTGTAGTGTGTTCAATACCAAAATAGCTCCGAATATAATAAATAATAACGTAACAGCAACAACCAAACCATGGACAGAGGCAGCAGCGACTTGTGGAAAGGCTACATCCCAGACAAATAAAGCTAAAAGCACTGCGACAATGTAGGACAGTGGCATCGCCTTACTCGCCGGCCACTTCAATCCTACTAAAAAGATTGCAACAACAATAATCGGAAGTAACGCTAGAATAGCTAACATTCCTACCCCCATTTTTTTCCCTCCTTGTATTCATTTATATTAAACAACTTATTACTTTTTAGATGTAATAGTGTTGTTTAATGTAATATTGGGGTTTTCCTCCATTTTGTTATGTTGCTTCTTGTTGTACTGGATTTCAAACATATGCCAGTTCATTTATTTCACATCTAACTTCATCCCTTTCTTCATTTCAGCACTGTGCCCTGTTCATAGATTCATAGTTATATACATAAATTGTAAGCGATTTCAAAAATAAACATATTTATTAAGTTCCGCGGTTTAACTTAGAATCAAACGGCAAAACCAATCTATTCAACTGATTTTTATTCAGGAAACAACACGACAGCTTTAGCGTCGAGTCGTTTCCCTAATAGAATTAAATTCACCCATTAGACGAGTTGAACTTCATCTTGATTTGCCCTTTTCACTTCCACACAGCGTCCCGGCTGCGGGAAGAGCTTGCCTGGATTCAACAAGTCTTGCGGATTAAATACCTCACGGATATTTGTTTGTGCCTCTAATTCTTCATCCGTAAAGATAAAACGCATTTCGGCTGATTTCTCAATACCTACCCCATGTTCCCCTGTAATAGATCCACCTACATCCGCACAGACTTTCAAACATTCTGAACCTGCTTTGGATGCACGTTCACTTTCTCCTGGGACACTTGCATCATACAATATAAGCGGATGAAGATTTCCATCACCTGCATGGAAAATATTTGCTATACGAAGATTATATTTCCTGCTGATTTCCCTGATTTCCGCTAAAACCTCCGGTAATCGGGTTCTCGGGATTACCCCATCTTGAACCAGGTAGTCTGGAGAGATTGCTCCCATTGCACCGAAGCCCATCTTGCGGTTTGCCCACCATAGGGCACGTTCAGCCTCATCTTTAGCAACTTTTACTTCTCTCACGTTATTCTGTTTACAAACAGTCAAGATTTCCTCAATCTGGTCATCAATTCCCGCCTCAATTCCATCCACTTCAATCAACAGAAATGCAGCAATATCTCTTGGGTGTCCTACCGGATAAGCGGCAGACTCCACTCCTTCAACTGCGACTTGATCCATCATTTCCAGTGCTGCCGGAATGATGCCTGCGGCGATAATGTCAGATACAGCCTGACTTGCATCATCGATATCATCATAATAGGCAAGTACTGTTTTCTTTCCTTCCGGGTTCTTTAGAACTTTTACTGTAACCTTAGTCACAATACCAAGTGTACCTTCAGAACCAGTCAACAGGCCAAGCAGATCATAACCTGGCAGGTCCGGAACCCCCTCTACTCCGATATCGACAATTTCACCGCTAGGAAGTACAACCTCCAGTCCAAGGATGTGGTTAGTCGTTACTCCATATTTTAGACAGTGGGCGCCGCCAGAGTTTTCGGCGACATTTCCGCCAATGGTGCACGCATATTGACTTGATGGATCAGGAGCATAATAGTAGCCTTTATCCGAAATAGATTGGGTAAGCTTGAGATTGATGTAACCTGGTTCCACCACAGCTTTTCGGTTCTCAAGGTCAAGATGAAGCATCCGCTTCATTCTCACCAAACTGATGATCACTTCTCCGCCAAGAGGTGTTGCGCCTCCACTCAAGCCTGTTCCTGCTCCCCTCGCGATATACGGGACTTCTGCTTCGTTCAAACATTTCACTACATCGGAGACCTCTTGTGTATCGTGCACGAATACAACAGCTCGCGGCATACCTTTATACATCGTATAGCCATCACATTCATAAGCGACTAAATCTTCTTTTTCAAATAGTACTTCACTTTCTCCGACAATATCCATCAATTTACGAACCAACGGATCCGAAGTTTTTATTTTACGCTTTCTTCCAAACAAATCAAACACCCCCCTCAGGTTATGATTTCACTTGCTGTTTATCCTTTTCATAAGCCCAGTCCAGCAGTTGCACCGTATGAACAACCTTTTCACTGCGTCCGTGCTTCTCGACTCCCATTGCAATTTGCAGCATGCAGCCAGGATTCCCCATGGAAATCATCTCAACATTTTCTGGTATGTCATCGATTTTCCGGTCAAGCAATTTTCCTGCCATTTCCGGATGAGTAAGATTGTAAATTCCGGCACTGCCACAGCATCGATCCGCATCAGGTAAATCAACCATTTCCACACCTGGGATTTCTTTCAAGAGCTGACGTGGCTCAAAGCGGACCCCTTGTCCGTGCGCCAGATGGCATGCATCATGATACGTAATTTTTGTATTGATTTCAGATTCTGGCCGCTTGAAATCATTGTCATATAGGAATTTGGAGACATCTTCCACTTTCGCAGAAAATTCCTCAGCAAGCGGCAGCATTTCCGGATCATTACGGAACAACTCATCATACTCTTGGAGCGCGCAGCCGCATCCAGCTGCGTTGACAAGCACCTTATCGTAATCTTTAAAAGCTTCTATGTTCTTTTTAGCGAGTTCTTTCCCGGTTTCCCTATCACCTGCGTGAATATGCAGTGCACCACAACATCCCTGTTGCTTCGGCAATCCGACATCATAGCCATTATGGTTCAAGACACGAATGGTCGCTTCATTCACATCACTGAACATGACATCCATAACACATCCTGTCAGCATGCCAACCTTCCCTTTGGATTCACCCTCGGCCGGCACTTCTTCCGGGTATCTGCCAAGCACCGGTTTCCCAACTTCTGGAAGAATTGCTTCCATCTCTTTCATATGACTTGGCATGACATTGAGAACTCCAGTTTTTCGAGCGACTTTCTGCAGACCGCTCTTCTGATAAAACCTCATGAATCCCCCCAGTCTATCCAGCCTTTTCTTGTTAGGGAAAATCCCATTTAATACGGTTTTACTGACAACCCCTTTAACACCGGTTAACGGCATTGCCTGACGAATTTGTCCGCGTGCCTCCTCAATCAAGCCGCCGACTTGAACATCCGCTGGACAAGCTGTTTCACATGCCCTGCAATCCAGACAATCGAATACTGGCTTGGCGAAAGCTTCATTGATATCAATTTTCCCTTCTGCCACTGCCTTTATTAAGTAAACCCGCCCTCTAGGTGAATGTTGCTCTTCCCCTGTTTCTTGGTATGTTGGACATGCTTCCAGACACATACCACAATGGACACAATCTGCCCATTTATCTGGATCAGGTAAGTCATCCCAGAGATAGTTTCCGAGTGTCTTAGTTTCACAGGCTGGCCCCTTATTTTCCAACATACTGACAAGGTTCACTGTCTCTCTTTCTTTTTCACCCACGTTCATATCATATTCCTCCTATATATCTATTTCTGTTCAGGATCCGTTTTGCATCATTTGTTGCTTTTATCCCTTCCAGAAGTGCGAAATATGCTGGCTTCTCTCCCCAAACTTGGACAGTTTCCCTTAACCTAAAAGGCAGATGGGTACAAACAACATAACCAAACCTTTGCTCTACTTTTTCTCTAAATTCTGTAATGAACTGAACGATATCTTCCGGTTGACCTTTAACAAATATGCGTGAAATGCCATGTCCTAAACCACCGTGGCCTTCGATGGTTACATGGTGGGTTTCAGCGAGTCTTTCTGCAGTTTGCAGATTAACAAGTACATCCAGGTTATTGCTTCCAATTTTCAAAGCCGCCATAGTATGGGCATCGATATTGTCATCATTATGGCCGTTTGGGCCGATATGCCGGAAGTCTTCCCACCACTTTTGCGCTTGCTCTTGATGAATTACGGTATGTACCACATTTGCTGGCAGATTTTCCTTTATCCACTTTTCTTGCTCCAGAACTGCCTTCTGCCTATCTTCAAATGCGATTGCTAGAGTGTGGGAGTTCTTCCCAGTTAATGTTTCAGCAAGTGATGGAGATAATAATTCCAATGTCACTGGCTCCATCATCGAATCAAGCAGTGAAACGGCGAAATTACGTATCTCAGATTCACTTCCTTCAGGAAAATGAATCAACGAAAGTCCTTCAAATTTAGGAAGCGGACGCAATTTAATCGTAATTTCACTTATCACTCCAAGTGTTCCCATCGCACCGATAAAAAGCTTATTCATATCATAACCGGCAACATTCTTCACTACTTTTCCCCCGGTACGGATTACCCTGCCATCTGCGTATACGATTCGTAGCCCGATCACTAAATCTCTCGCAGACCCATAAAGCAACCGCTTCGGTCCACTATCATTAGCAGAAATGATTCCCCCGATGGTCGCCAATTCAGGCCAAGGCGTATCAAGCGCGACAAATTGCCCGCTTTTGGCCAGTTCTTCATCAATCTCTTTGAGCGTCGTTCCAGGCCTCACTGTCATTGTAAGGTCCCCTGCGGAATGTTCCACAATGCCTGTATAGTGTTTAAGCGACAATAATATATCTGCCTTTTCCGTTTCCCCTCCAAAGCCTCTCTTCGTTCCACCAGAAATCACATTGACTGTTTTCTCATTTTCATAGGCATAGGTGAGCACTTTGGAAATATCCTCTTCGGAATAGGCTTCCATGATTTGCACACCTCCATTGCCAAGGAGATGATCTGGTTCATCCACTTCTATTATTTGTTCTTTTGGTAATATACTTTCAGTGCCAGATTGAATCATACGACTTCCCCCTCCTGAACAAATGGTTTGGTCTTCCCTCGACGAAATGTAAGCGTTGTCCATTCAATGTTTTTTGCGCTATTAAAAAAAAATTAACGACTAGATCTGCTGTTCTCATCCGATTCATTTAACGAAGATTTTAATTTCATATTGTTTTCTGATAAATCTAACTATAGATTATCCTTTATCCTTAGTCAAAGTCAAGATACTTTGACCTTAAATATAGCAAATCTCGTTAGGGGAATTAAATATGATAGTTAGAATGGGTATGGATAGCCCCCTTGAACGGGGGCATAGATGAAATTATTGAACTGTAATTTTCTCTTTCGCTTCTATTCTGCGACGATGCAAAATTGGTTCCGTATAGCCATTAGGCTGCTCTGTTCCTTTAAAAACTAAATCACATGCAGCCTGAAATGCAACCGAATCATCAAAGTTAGGAGACATTGGACGGTATGCCGGATCACCAGCATTTTGCTCATCAACGACTTTAGCCATACGTTTTAGTGTATCCATCAATTGATCCTCTGTACAAATGCCGTGATGCAACCAATTTGCGAGCATCTGGCTCGAAATTCTCAAGGTAGCACGGTCCTCCATAAGCCCGACATGATTAATATCCGGCACTTTTGAGCAACCAACACCTTGATCTACCCAGCGAACGACATAACCAAGTAATGTTTGGGCACTGTTATCAAGCTCTTCTTGGATTTCTTCAGCTGACCAGCTCGGATTTTTTGCCAATGGTATTTGTAAAATATCATTCTGATAATCTGTTATTTCTCTTTGAAGATTGTCTTGAACTTTATTCACATCAATTTGATGATAATGGATCGCATGCAAAGTTGCCGCTGTGGGCGATGGTACCCATGCAGTGTTTCCACCTGCCTTTACATGGTTGACTTTTTGCTCCAGCATGTCAGCCATCAAATCAGGCATCGCCCACATCCCTTTACCAATTTGTGCTTTTCCTTTCAGTCCAGCATGAAGACCTGTACTGACATTATTTTTCTCATAAGCATCCAGCCAAGTAGAGGTTTTCATATTACCTTTTCGGAGCATCGGTCCAGCTTCCATTGACGTATGAATCTCATCACCGGTACGGTCAAGAAATCCTGTGTTAATAAATGCAATTCTTTCTTTCACTTCATAAATACAATTTTTCAAATTCAGGCTGGTGCGCCGTTCCTCATCCATGACACCAATCTTTAAAGTATTCCTTTCGAGGTCAAGCATTTCTTCTACACGGCTGAATAACTCATCCGCAAATGCTACCTCCTTGGAACCATGCATTTTTGGTTTTACTATATACATAGAGCCCTTAGCAGAGTTTTGGTACATACCATTTCCTATGAGATTATGTTTTGCTATTAAGCTTGTAAACACAGCATCCATAATCCCTTCAGGTATTTCCTCTCCATTTTCATCTAGAATCGCGTTCGTCGTCATCAAGTGTCCGACATTCCGTACAAACATGAGTGTACGGCCAGAAAGAGTGAACTTTTCACCTTTGGGATTAGTATACTCCCGATCTGGATTCAAGCTGCGGGTGACTTCTCTCCCGCCTTTAAGGAACTTGACATAAAGGTCCCCCTTATTTAAGCCAAGCCAGTTTCGATATACAAGTGTTTTGTCCTCTGCATCAACCGCTGCTACAGAATCCTCACAATCCATAATACAAGACAGTGCCGATTCTAAATAAACATCTTTCACACCTGCAGTGTCCATTTTTCCAATCACATGATCACGGTCGATTTGGATTTCGATATGCAATCCATTATTTTTCAATAATACAGCTGCAGGGTCTGATTCTGTTCCTTGGTAACCTACAAATTGGGAAGTATCTTTCAGTTCCGTTCTCACTCCGTTATGTAGAATGACTTCCAATCTTTCGTTGGCAACAACATAACTTGCCGCTTCCGAATGTGAAGCAGTCTGAAGAGGAACATGCTCATCCAGGAATTTCTTCGCAAAGGCAATAACCCTTTCACCACGTACAGGATTATACGCACCAGTTTTCTCCGCTCCACCTTCTTCACTAATTACATCCGTTCCATATAAAGCGTCATAGAGGGAACCCCAGCGTGCATTGGCTGCATTCAGTGCATAACGGGCATTATCGATTGGCACAACGAGCTGTGGACCAGCTTGCTTTGTGATGACATCATCAATGTTCTCCGTCTCGATTGTAAAATCTTCCACTGGCTTTTCAAGATAACCGATATCTTCCAGAAAGGCTCTATATTCATTTAGATTAATTGTCTTATTTTCTTTATGCCAAGCGTCAATCTTCTTCTGCATATTGTTTCGCTCTGCCAACAACGCTTTATTCTTTGGAGTCAAATCAGATACGAGTTTTCCAAAATCATCCCAAAAACGATTACGGTCAAGTCCAGTTCCAGGAAGTGCTTCCTGATTAATAAACTCAGATAGTACTTTTGCAACTCGAAGCCTGCCTGTCTCTACATATCCAACCATGTTACCTCCACCCTCTCTACACATCTTTTACCTCTCATTCTAATCGGTCCCATGCCGAAACAGAAATACAAGTTTTGCATACTCGTTATTCCTTTTGGTTATACGTTAGCGTATAATCAGATTACAAGTACGAAACGAGGTAAGGAGATGGTATGATGGATATCAGACAAATAACTTACTTTGTAGAGGTCGCAAAACGAAGGAGCTTCACAAAGGCTGCCTCCACCTTGCATGTTTCACAGCCTTCTTTAAGTAAAACAATCAAAAAATTGGAGGATGAGCTGGGTACTCCTCTCTTCTACAGAGTGGCAACGGGACTGGAGCTGACGGATACGGGAAGAGTATTTCTGACAAACGCAAAAACCTTGCTCGATGCTTATGATAATTTGACAGCTCAACTGGAGGATGTTGGTGAGTTGAAAAAAGGAGAAATCAAAATCGGGATTCCACCAATCATTGGTGCAGCTTTTTTCTCGACGGTCATCAGCAAATACATTGAATTGTATCCAGAGATTGAAATCAGTTTAAATGAAGTCGGTAGTAATAAAATTAAACAGGAAATAAATGAAGGTGAACTTGATGTTGGTTTGATCTGTAACCTCCCTATCCAAAAGGAGAACTATGAAACCATCCACCTGCTGAAGGACCCATTGATGCTCATTATACATAAGGATAACCCTTTGGCCGAAGAAGCATCTATCCACTTTTCTGATATCGAAACGGAACCGCTTATACTATATCGTCGAGACTTCTCGCTTCATGACCGGATTATGGAAGCATGCCGAGACCATGGTTTTTACCCGAACATTGTGTGTGAAAGCTCTCAGAAAGACTTTATGGTGGATATGGTCGAAGCAAAGCTGGGGGGCGCATTATTGCCAAGTAAGATTTGCGATCGGATCTCCAATGAAAATATTAGAGCAATTCCTTTCCACAAGCCGGTAGTGTATTTGGAGTTGGCAATGATTTGGAAGAAAGATAAATACTTGTCTCATGCAGTCAGAAAAATGATCGATTTAGCAGATCCCTATCAAATGTGCCTTTAAGGGCTGATTAGTTAGATGAAAAATAGGATTCACACAAAGTTGATCAACTTTTGCGAATCCTATTTCCCGAATATTTTATACTGTAAATCAATTACTTACTACAGATTTTTTCTTCAATGAAGCTAAATATACATCCTGTGCTGCCTTCACGCCAGCTCCAGACTCGAAGGAATAAGAGAAATCTTGTAACCCTGCTTCCATAAGAGAAACTGCTTCTAAAACATCGCTCGGGAAGCAATAGCCCATATGACCGAATCGGAAAATCTCACCTTGAAGGTGACCGAGACCACCAGCAAAATCCAAATGATATTCCTTCTTTAAGTGGCCTAAATAATCCGCGAGATTCAAGCCTTTAGGAGTACGGATTGCCGTAATGGTTGGTGATGCAAATTCATCATTTGTCAATAAATCGATGGACAATGCTTTCATAGATGCCCGAACCATATTCTTCATAAGTTCATGTCTTTCCACCGTCTTTGCAATTCCGCCTTCTTCTTCAATCAAATCGCATACAGCGGAAAGCCCAACAATAAGGGAAACTGCTGGCGTATTAGGAGTCATTCCCTTCTCCGCCCAGTCACGATAACTTAATAGATTCAAATAATATGCAGTTGGGGCATTCTCCTCTATCTGTTTCCAAGCTTTGTCACTTACAGCTACGAAAGAAAGACCTGGAGGAAGCATCATCGCTTTTTGGGAACCAGTCACTAAAATATCAATTCCCCACTCATCCATTTCCGCAGGGGCGCCACCTAAAGCACTCACGCCATCCACTATAAAAATCGCCTCAGAATGTTCCCGTACTGCTTCTGCCAACTGATCGACAGGATTTAAAATTCCGGTAGATGTTTCATTGTACGTAGCAAAGACAGCTTTAATATTAGATAATGGTTTCAAAAAGTCCGCAAGCTCCTCTTTCGTACAAGCTTCGCCCCAATTTTTTTCGAGTTTATGTACTTTCAAGCCATATTTTTCACAAATGGAGACGAAATAATCCCCGAAAGCTCCCACTGTGACGACAACCACTTCTTCCCCAGGAGAAACGGCATTCACAACAGCCGCTTCCAATGCTGCTGTTCCCCCGGATGGTAGAAGTAAGATTTCTTGCTTCGTTCCGAAAACAGGCTTCACACGTTCTGTAGTTTCCCGGTAAAGTTTAACGAATTCCTCCGAACGATGACTAAACATATCCTGTCCCATTGCCAGTTCCACCTTTTTAGGAATTGGCGTAGGTCCAGGATGCCTCAATATATTTTTATACATACCTTTCCTCTCCCCTTCGTCACTTAATTTTTCACGATAATCACTATCAACTTTACTACAATTTCACATACGCAGTTAAGATTATATATTATACTATCACATTTGTGCAAATTTTTAAAAATTAAAAAAGAAGAAAGAAAACATTTCTATACTATTCATATCTAGCAGTTTACATTCAACCGATATAATATTAGAATATAATATAATTTATAAATTTTTAAATATATATATGTATATGTTGTTATTTAAGGAAACAGTAAATAGGCGTCAAACACAGCCACTTACTGCATCACTTCAGGAGATAGGGTGTGTATCATATTGTGGAATATATTCAAAATCATTCTTCACATCATTTTTTTATATAGTATTTATAGAATTGGAGACTGGATCCAGAATGCTTTTGACCTTATTATTCCTGGAAGTGTCATAGGGATGATTATCCTGTTTGTTTTACTTTCGACAGATTTAATTAAAGTTGTCTGGATTGAGGAAGGCTCGAAGTTTGTTGTTAATAATCTTGTCTTATTTTTCATTCCTGCAACGGTTGGCCTGATCAATTATTTAGATTTCTTTGCGGGTCGTGGTTTTTTACTTGTTCTAATCGTATTATTCTGTACGGTACTTGTTATTGCCAGCTCAGGAGCTACCAGTCAATGGATTATGTACAGGAAGGAAAAGCAACATGATTAATCTAATTATTGGGTTCGTGGCGATCGCTGCGACCTGTAGTATCTACTTTCTAGCAAAATTACTTCATCAAAAGCTCAAGCTTACATTTACGGTTCCTGTCGTTACATCAACCTTCATCGTCATCATACTATTGCTGATTTTCAAGATACCTTATGAAACATTCATGATAGGCGGACAATGGATCAAAGAGTTGCAGGGTCCAGCAGTTGTAGCCCTTGCCTATCCACTGTACAAACAACGTGATGTGTTAAAAAAACATCTCACCCCCATTCTTCTCGGTTCATGTGTTGGTGTAGCAGTAGGTATATCCGCCGGTATTTTACTTGCCAAAGCAGCTGGATTTGAGGACGAAATCATCCTCTCGCTCACAACGAAATCTGTGACCATGCCTGTGGCAGTAGCTATCGTAGAGACTTTAGGCGGAGTCACCTCTTTGGCAGCTGTTTTTGTATTGGTTGCTGGATTCGGCGGTGTATTTTTCAGCTCTATGGTATATAAGTTATTCAGAATCAATGATGATATTGCGAAAAGCGTTGGATTAGGCAGTGGTTCTCACGCGATTGGGATTGCTAAAGCATTGGAAAGCAGTTTACGTGAAGGATCCATCAGCACGATTGCCATGATTGTTTGTGCAGTCACAGTGTCCATCATAGCACCTTGGTTGGTCCAACTATTGCTATATTGAGCTCTTACCTTATAAAAACAACCGTTAATAAAGGAAGGTGAACACCATGAAGGTTTCTTTATTCATTACATGTCTTTGCGATATTTTCTCTGCAGATGTTGGGAAGGATACCGTCGAAATCCTCGAACGTTTCGGATGTGAGGTTGACTTCCCGGAATTGCAGACCTGCTGTGGGCAACCAGCTTATAATAGCGGTTATCTGACAGAGTCCAAACAAGCGATGAAACAGATGATGCGTGCGTTCAAGCATTCTGAGTATGTCGTCGGGCCATCTGGATCCTGTGTTGGTATGTTGAAGGAATACCCAAATATATTTAAAAACGACCCAGAATGGGAAGATGAAGCGATAAAACTAGCGAACAAATCATACGAGTTAACACAATTTTTAGTAGAAGTACTTGAAATAGTTGATGTAGGCTCCGCTTTTAAAGGCAGAGTCACTTACCATCCTTCCTGTCATATGAGCCGTATCCTAGGAGTTAACGAAGCACCTATCACTCTATTAAAAAATATCGAAGGAATCGAGTACATCGAATTGCCGATAAAAGAAGATTGCTGTGGATTTGGTGGTACCTTCTCCATCAAAAACGCTGCTATTTCAGAAGAGATGGTAAAAGAAAAATCACAGCACGTGACGGAAACAGAGGCAGAATATCTTGTTGGAGGAGATATGGGCTGTCTTATCAATATTGGTGGGATGATGCAACGCGAAGGTAAAACGGTAAAGGTCGTGCATATGGCTGAAATTTTAAATACAACGAAGTAAAAGGAGGTCTATTCATGAGCATTAAAATTAATGAATCTCCATACGAAGAGCGTGTTCAACAAGGTATTGAAAATGACTTTATGCGCCTGGCCGTCTCTTCCGCACAAGGACGTTTCAGATCAAGAAAACGGATCCAAGAAACAGAGCTGGGAAACTGGGAAGATTGGCGTCAGCTAGGAGCTGAAATTCGCAAACACACTGTCGAAAATCTTGATTATTATTTACAACAGTTAAGTGACCAAGTGTCTAAACGGGGTGGTCATGTTTTCTTCGCAGCAACTGCTGAAGAAGCGAATGATTATATTCAAAACGTGATTAGGAAGAAAGAAGCCAAAAAGGTCGTTAAAACAAAATCAATGGTTACGGAAGAAATTGGTTTAAACCGAGCATTGGAAAGTCTCGGTGCAGAAGTAGTGGAATCGGACCTCGGTGAATGGATTTTACAATTAGATGAAGACCCTCCTTCCCATATCGTCGTACCGGCACTACATAAAAACAAAGAACAAATACGGGAAACGTTTGCGGAAAAAAGAGGTTACACCGGCTCCGATATCCCTGAAGAGCTTGCGGATTTTGCACGTAGCCAATTACGAGAAGAATTTTTAACCGCAGAAGTTGGAATTACTGGATGTAATTTTGCGATTGCTGAATCAGGCACCATCACACTCGTAACGAATGAAGGAAATGCAGAAATGGCCACCACGCTTCCAGATACACTTATAACAGTTATGGGCATGGAGAGAATTGTACCTACCTGGGAGGAAATGGAGGTCCTCGTTAGTTTATTGACAAGATCAGCAGTTGGGCAAAAATTAACTAGTTATATCACTTCTTATACTGGAGCACGTCTGGATGATGAAATTGATGGACCCGATGATTATCATCTTGTCATTGTAGATAATGGCCGCTCTAAAATTTTGGGCACAGAGTTCCAAGCGGCCCTACACTGTATTCGCTGTGCTGCTTGCATCAATGCTTGTCCAGTCTATCGCCATGTCGGTGGACATGCATACAATTCAATTTATCCTGGTCCAATTGGAGCAGTACTCACCCCTTTATTAGATGGCTATGAGAATCATAAAGAATTGCCTTATGCCTCGTCCCTCTGCGGTGCTTGTACGGAAGCATGTCCTGTGAAAATTCCTCTGCATGAAATGCTGATCAGACACCGTCAGATTATTGTCGAGAAAGAAAAACAAGCACCTATGGTTGAAAAAATGGCGATGAAGGGCTTTGCAAAATGGTCTTCCAGTCCGGCAGTATATAAATTAAGTACAAAAATGGCACGTCTTGCACTAAATCCTTGGACGAAAGATGACATCATCGGAAATGGACCAGGACCATTAAAAGATTGGACAAACTCAAGGAACTTCCCTGCTCCGAGTAAACAATCTTTCCGCTCCTGGTATAAAGAGAGAGAAAAGAATGGTGAGGAATAATGACGATTCAAAATCGGGAAGCCTTTTTAGATGGTTTAGCTGCAAATCTAGGTCGTCCCCGCCGTACAGAAGGAGTGAAACGACCGATATGGAGTGTCACGCCACAACTGGAAGTATTAAAGGGACAGACACAAGATGAATTAATAGAAGCACTAGAAAAGCAATGCCAAGCTATCCATACTGTTTTTAAACGAACAGATAAGGCAGGCTTAGAGCAAGTACTTGAAGACACAATTCAAGCTTATAAGGGGCAGTCAATCATTGCTCCCAATGACCAAAGAAATGATGTGTACGGATTAACCAATCTATTTAAAAAACTGGAACAATCCACAGAAATTCATATATGGGACCACACAAAAGAAAAAGAAAACCAAGTCTTTGCAGAGAGAGCTGATCTTGGCATTACTTTTAGTGACATCACATTAGCTGAATCTGCTACAGTAACATTATTCCATAATAAACATCACGGCCGCACGATCAGTCTGTTGCCGAAAGCTTACATTGCCATCATACCAAAAGAGACCATTGTCCCCCGAATGACACAAGCTGCACAGCAAATTCATGAAGCAATTGTCAAAGGGGAGGACGTTGCCTCCTATATCAGTTTTATTTCTGGTCCTAGTAATAGTGCAGATATTGAAATGAATCTGATTGTGGGCGTACATGGCCCTATTTCTGCTACTTATATTGTTGTGGACTAGTTGCTTCATAACCAATTTTTTTAGAACAAGCGTATGTAAGCCACGCTTGTTCTTATCATTTTACGATAGATATGTAGAATTTAAATATGCTGTACCCAATCTCGTAAACTGTGAACGTGATACGTTGGCTTCACCTCTAAACCGGCAAGCTCCTCAAATCGCGTGACCCCGGTGAACACCATCAATGTATCGAGTCCTGCATGAATGCCAGCACGGATATCCGTATTATAATTATCTCCAACCATTAACGCATCCTCTTTAGTTACTCCTAAAATCGCTAATGCTTCTTCCATAATAATTGCCTCAGGCTTCCCGATAAAAATAGGTTGCACTCCAGTACTTACCGTTATAACACTTGTTAATGCACCATTTCCCGGTAAAAGTCCGCGTTCCATCGGGATAGCTACATCACTGTTTGTCGAAATAAACGTTGCACCATTACGAACAGCAAGGACGGCTTTCGCGTATTTCTCATAACTTATTTCTCTATCAATTCCTACAACTACATAATCTGGATCTAAATCTGTAATAATTAGATCATTCTCTTCAAGCGCTGAAATCAAACCTTCTTCGCCAATGACATAGCACCGAGCATGCTCCTTTTGATTTTGGATGTAATTAGCAGTAGCAATACTCGTGGTGACCACTTGACCTGGAGTAGAAATGATCCCCATATTGTTTAAATGACCTGATACAGCCTTACGTGTTTTTGAAGAGTTATTTGTTACAAATACGTAAGGAATGTTATTCTCTACTAAAGTACGGACAAAATCTGCTGCTGCTTCGATCGGTTCTGTTCCCCGATACATCGTACCATCTAAATCGATAAGGTAACCTTTATACTTTTTCAACTTCATTCCTCTTTTCCACCTAATTCTACGCTATAGCAATGAGTCCTCTCGTGTATCACCTTGTTATTGTCTATATTATACATAAAACCAACCATCTCCATCTACCGTAGCATTGACACTATCTCCCCTTCTCAGATATAATGAAGTTAATTTAAAACCTGCACGGAAGAGGTTCATAGCTGAAACCCTCTATAAAAAACTATGGATATATTAAATTATTATCCATATCCCATTCGGATATGGATTTTCTTTTAAAATCTTAGTTTTCTATGGCCTCTTGTAGTGTTTGGTTACAACATACAAGGAGGTTTTTTTTATGTCTGGAAGGAAAGAACAAGGTCTGGAAGATTTAACACTGCTTGGTAATAAAGATACAAAATATGCAACTGATTACAATCCTGAAATATTGGAGTCTGTAGATAACATCCATACGAATCGTGATTACTTTGTAAAATTCAATTGTCCTGAGTTTACTAGTTTATGTCCAATTACAGGACAGCCAGATTTTGCAACGATGTATATTTCGTACATACCCGATCAAAAACTTGTTGAGAGTAAATCTTTAAAACTATATTTATTTAGCTTTAGAAATCATGGAGATTTTCACGAGGATTGTGTGAATATCATTATGAACGATCTAATTGAATTACTCGATCCACGTTATATAGAGGTGTGGGGCAAATTCACTCCGCGTGGCGGGATTTCCATCGATCCATGGTGTAACTACGGAAAGCCCGGCACAAAGTATGAGGACATGGCAATGCATCGATTAATGAACCATGACCTTAACCCTGAGAAAATCGACAATCGATAAACTGAATAGAAGAGGTTTTAGCGACCCTCTGTAAAGTGAAACTTCATTTAGTGGGGGCTCTTACCCACTGAATGTTAGTTGAACAGAATCAGGGATTTACGGGCTGTTTATCCTCACCTTCACACATTGAGTTAACCTCATAGTTACAGGTGGGTATTACAGCCCGTTAATCCGTGATAAAAAACTAAGAAAACAGCCTTGCTTTCTTAGGGCTGTTTTTTTGAAAAGGAGATTATACATGAAGGAAGAAAAAGCCATTGTTGTCTTTAGTGGCGGACAAGACAGTACGACTTGCTTGTTCTGGGCTAAAGAACGATTTAAAGAAGTGGAAACCGTCACCTTTGATTATGGTCAAAGGCATAAACTGGAGATTGAGTGTGCCACAGAAATTGCAAAGAAGCTCGATGTAAAACATCACATCTTAGATATGTCACTTCTCCATCAACTTGCACCTAATGCTTTGACTCGGGAAGATATAGAGATTTCCGAGGGTAATGAGGATAACTTACCAAACACCTTTGTACCTGGAAGGAATCTGCTTTTCCTTTCCTTCGCTGGTATATTAGCAAAACAAGTCGGTGCAAAGCATCTAGTAACTGGAGTTAGTGAAACAGATTATAGTGGTTATCCGGATTGCAGAGACAATTTCATCCAATCATTAAACCTTTCTCTTAATCTAGCAATGGATGAGGACATGACAATCCATACTCCTTTAATGTGGTTGGATAAAAAGCAAGTGTGGGAGCTTTCCGATGAATTAGGAGTATTGGAGATCATTCGCGAAGAAACGTTAACTTGTTATAACGGAATCAAATCGGATGGATGTGGAGAATGTCCGGCTTGTAAGCTCCGCAATAATGGCTTGAGGCAATATTTAGATAGTAAGGGAGAGAAGTAAGATGCTACGAGTCTTTTTATATTTAATTTCCATCGTCTCTGCAAACGTAGTAACCGCAGCCCTTATGCCGCTGCAGATCGGTATTTTTATCATTCCTATGGGAACATTCTTAATCGGAGCGACATTCATCTTCCGTGACTTGGTTCAAAATAAATATGGTAGAGCAAAGACCTATATGTTTATTGTTACAGCATTAGTTTTATCCGCTTTGGTCTCCTTTTTCCTCGGAGATACATTAATGATCGTTGCAGCATCAGCTCTTTCCTTTATCATTTCCGAAACAGCTGATACAGAAATTTATACGAGATTAAGACTCCCGATTGCATGGCGCGTGTTTTACAGTGGAATCGTCGGTGGACTATTAGATTCAGTCGTTTTTGTTATTGTTGGTTTAAGTCCAATAGGGGCAGGTTTTATCCCTTGGGAGGCTGTTCCGGCAGCTATTTTAGGGCAAGTCATTGCGAAAACAGTCATTCAACTGTTTGGAGCGCTGGCCCTATATCAAGTGTATACAATTAGAGAAAAACGTGTGTCAGTAGGTTAAATACGAATTGGGTGCCAATAGATTTATTGGCGCCTTTTTTTAATGTTTAAATTAAGTTTTCGATTGTAAATATAATGATCTGGTGCCATAGAATCTTTGGAAAAGACTACAACAAAAAAGACGCTCCCCGTAGAGAGCGCCTTAAACTTTTAATTATGATACCGGTGGTCGGGGTCGAACCGACACGTCCTCAACGGACACGGGATTTTGAGTCCCGCGCGTCTGCCAATTCCGCCACACCGGCATATAAGATATCTGGAGGCGGTAACCGGATTCGAACCGGTGGTAAAGGTTTTGCAGACCTCTGCCTTACCACTTGGCTATACCGCCACCGTTAAGATAAGAAAGAGCGGAAGACGGGATTCGAACCCGCGACCCCCACCTTGGCAAGGTGGTGTTCTACCACTGAACTACTTCCGCAAATTGGCTGGGCTACTAGGATTCGAACCTAGGAATGACGGGACCAAAACCCGTTGCCTTACCGCTTGGCTATAGCCCAATTTATGGGGCGACCGGTGGGAGTTGAACCCACGAGTGCCGGAGCCACAATCCGGTGCGTTAACCACTTCGCCACGACCGCCATATTAAATTAAAGAATAATGGCAGGGGTAGTAGGAATCGAACCCACATCAAAGGTTTTGGAGACCTTCGTTTTACCATTAAACTATACCCCTATTATTTAATAAATGGTGGAGGGGGGCAGATTCGAACTGCCGAACCCTGAGGGAGCGGATTTACAGTCCGCCGCGTTTAGCCACTTCGCTACCCCTCCAGCAAACTTCTACAAAAGTGGCTCGGGACGGAATCGAACCGCCGACACACGGATTTTCAGTCCGTTGCTCTACCGACTGAGCTACCGAGCCATAATGTTTAATAGACTTCAAAGAAATTAGTGGCGGTCCGGACGGGACTCGAACCCGCGACCTCCTGCGTGACAGGCAGGCATTCTAACCAACTGAACTACCGGACCAATTTGGTTGCACTTTCCAAGTACTGCTGATTATCAACTGTCGTTGATATTATTTGGTTGCGGGGGCAGGATTTGAACCTGCGACCTCTGGGTTATGAGCCCAACGAGCTGCCAGACTGCTCCACCCCGCG
>NZ_JBHUDE010000142.1:0-21238 GCF_042678205.1 Oceanobacillus luteolus | reverse complement strand
TGGGCCATGGTGATGAACCAGCTTCTTCTTCATGATGAACTGAAAGATAGGGTGTTAAAATACCTTGAGTAAATGGGGACTTACACACTTTATTTGACAAGCCCCGAATCAAAGAAAAATCACTATTTTCGAAATGAATCAAGATTCTCATACTATGCTTTGGACTCATACTCATCCACTTCAACTTCATTAGCAGTCTCAACTCCCCAACATCGTTGCTATCATCTCTTTATTTTTTTCCTCAAATGCCTCGTTATGGGAAGAAACCATAGCTACTTTAGCTGCATTCGGATCCAAGTAATTTTTCACACTATTTACAGCGTTTACAGCATCTTGAAAAGTACCTGCCAACAGATTGATTTTTCCATCATATGTTAGGATATCCCCTGCAGCAAAGATGCCCTCTTGTGTCGTACACCCAAAAGCATCCCCTTTATAAAAATAATCATCCTTTTTTTCTAGTGTAAGATCCTCAGCCACATTAAAGGAAACATCTTGATTGTAACCATGCTGGACAATCACTTGATCAATCTCTACTCTCTGAGTAATTCCAGACAATATATTTTTCAAGACGACTTGTTTAATCGCCGTATCATCCTCGTTACCAACGAGTGAAGAAATCGTTGTGTTCATGATGAACTTTGCATTGCCTTTTATTAACTTATCCACTTGCGCCTCATGTGCACGGCATTCCTTTTTCCGATACACGATAATTACTTTTTTGGCAATATCCAATAGTTCTACCGCACAATCTATTGCAGCATCTCCGCCTCCGGAAATTAACACGGTTTTATTATGGAATTGTTTCAAGCTTTTCACGGTGTAATGCAGATTTTTCCCCTCATATTTTTCTGCACCAGCTATATCCAACCGCTTCGGCTCAATGATACCTCCGCCTATGGCCAATATGATCGACTTGGAATAATGCTTCATCCCATCATTTGTCGTAATGATAAAATCGTTATTTTCATCTTTTTGAATAAGTTCCACTTTTGTATTCGTACAGACTGTCGGTTCAAAGGTTAATCCTTGTGCGACAATTTGTTTTGCAAAAGCTTCTCCCAAAATAGGGGGTTGTCCACCGACGTCCCAAATCATTTTCTCTGGGTATAATAAAACTTTTCCACCGAGTTCAGATTGACACTCGATTATTTTTGTTTTCAATCCACGTAAGCCACTATAAAATGATGAGAATAATCCAGCTGGGCCACCGCCTATAATAGTAACATCATACTTTTCCAACACTTTAAATGCCCCCATCCTCCAAAGTATTTCTCTGATATATATTGACATCCAATTGTGAACTACCTATGATAGTAAATGATAATGATTATCATTGTCATCAATTATACTATATCACACCTATAATATAAAGAAAGGACCTAATTCTATGAGCATGCAAGTAAAAGATATCCGGGTCGGATATGAAGAAAAAACCATTCTGCATGACTTAAGTTTGGAAATTCCTGAAGGAAAAGTCACAACCATCATCGGATCCAATGGCTGCGGCAAGTCCACCTTGCTCAAAGCGATGACGAGAATCATTGCCCATCAACACGGCCAAATCATCCTGGATGGAAAAGACATCCGTAACATCCATACGAAGGACTTAGCTAAGCAGCTTGCGATTCTCCCTCAAAATCCAGAGAGTGCCAATGGCCTGCTTGTAAGAGAACTCGTTTCGTACGGAAGATATCCATATCAGAAAGGATTCGGTGGCCTAACGAAGCAAGATCATGAAATCATAGATTGGGCGTTAGAAGTCACACGGACGAATGAAATGCGGGATCAGCCAGTAGATGCTTTATCCGGAGGTCAACGGCAGCGTGTCTGGATAGCTTTAGCATTGGCACAGGACACAGATACCATTTTCCTCGATGAGCCAACAACTTATTTGGATATGGCCCATCAATTAGAAGTGTTAGAGCTGCTCACAAGATTGAATAAAGAGGAAAACAAAACGATTGTGATGGTGCTTCATGATCTTAATCAAGCAGCAAGATTTTCTGATCATATTATTGCTTTGTCTGAGGGAAAGATTGTACGTGCAGGAGATGCTGAGGCTGTGATGACATGTGATGTTTTAAGAAGCGTATTCAACATCGATGCAGTCATTAGTACAGATCCTAGAACAAATAAACCAATATGTATAACATATGACTTAATAAAAGGGGATTATGATGATGAAAAAACTTATCATGCCAATGTTGATTTTACTCACTCTTCTGCTAGCAGCATGTAGCAATGACGAGAACTCGGAAAAAAATGATAGTGCAGAGGGAGATACAATCACCTATGAATCTGAAACCGGACCAGTGGAAGTCCCTGCAAACCCAGAGCGTGTCGTTGTTCTTTCCTCCTATGCTGGTGATTTAATCAAATTAGGAGTGAACATTGTCGGCGTTGATACTTGGTCGGCTGATAACCCTAATTTTCAGGAAGCGTTAGAAGGAGCAGAAGTGATTTCCAATCAAGATCTCGAAAAGATTATTGAGCTTGAGCCAGATTTAATTATTGGTTTAAACAATATTGAAAACGCTGATAAACTGCAGGAAATCGCTCCAACCGTCTTGTTCACTTATGGGAAAAACAATTATTTAGAGCAACATATTGAAATTGGAAAAGTCGTGAACAAGGAAGAGGAAGCAACAGAATGGGTAGAAGATTTCAAAAAGCGCGCAGCTGATTTAGGAGAACAAATTAAAGAAGAAATCGGTGAAGATGCAACGGTGACCGTCGTGGAAAACTTTGAAAAGCAATTCTACCTTTTCGGTGATAACTGGGGCCGCGGTACAGAAATCTTGTATCAGGAAATGGGGCTGAACATGCCGGAAGTAGTCGCTGATGTTGCATTGGAGCCCGGATACTTTGCGATTTCTCAAGAAGTACTTGGGGATTATGTTGGAGATTATGTTGTGTTAAGCAAGACGACAGACCATGACACATCGTTTACAGATACGGAATGGTATAACGAAATAGATGCCGTGAAAAATGACCGTGTGCTCGAAGTAGATGCTAAGGCGTTTTACTTTAATGATGCATTGACGCTAGACTATCAATTGGATTATTTTGAAGAAGCATTTCTCAGAAACAACTAACAGAAAGTAGTAGATTGTTATGAATAAGATTCGCTCCATCGCCTTTTCAATAAAAATGATTCTTGCGATATTCACTCTATTTTTGATACTCTATTTCTCTATCATCTATGGAGCGGCAAATACTAGTTTTCAGGATATCTGGCAGGCTGCGCTCGGACAACATGGTGGAGAGTATTATGCTGTTTTACGCGAAATTCGATTTCCTCGTGTGATTGCTGCCTTTTTTGTTGGCAGTGCACTTGCTGTAGCCGGTGCAATAATGCAGGGTGTCACACGTAATCCGCTTGCAGATCCAGGTTTGCTTGGGATAACTGCTGGAGCAAATGCTGGACTTGCACTCACGATGGCATTTTTACCATCTGCTTCTTACTATCTGATTATTATCGGTTGTTTTACTGGAGCAGCAGTAGGTATGGCTATAGTGTACAGAATTGGCACCTCTACACGAGATGGGCTCTCCCCTTTGAAACTCGTATTGGCTGGTGCTGCGGTATCTGCTTTTTTGCAAGCGTTAGCAGATGGAGTAGGGATTGTCTTCCATATTTCCAAGGACGTCTCGATGTGGACGGCTGGTGGTTTAATCGGTACGACATGGCAGGCATTACTAGTTGTACCAATCATCGCAATCGGCATTGTTGCCAGCCTCTGTTTTAGCAGACAGCTGACGGTACTGAGTTTAAATGAAGAAGTAGCGGTCGGTTTAGGACAAAAAACTGCAACATTAAAAGTCATCTTGATGGTATTAGTCGTCATTTTGGCAGGTGCAGCAGTTGCCCTTGTTGGCAATCTGGCATTTGTGGGGCTGATGATCCCGCATATCGTCCGCGGTTTAGTCGGAACCGATTATCGATACATCCTTCCAATGAGCATCATTGTCGGTGGAGGATTTATGATGCTAGCTGACTTGGTCGGACGAACGATAAACGCTCCTTTTGAAACACCTGTCATTGCCGTTGTTTCCATCATCGGGTTGCCGTTCTTACTATTTTTAGTACGTAAAGGGGGGCGACCACTTGGTTCATAAACAAAGAAAATGGCTGTTGATTCTTACGATACTGTTCATTTTCACTTTTCTATTGAGTATTTCACTTGGAAGTTCTTCCGTTTCATTTGGACGTATTCTACCTACCTTGTTCGGTCAAGGTTCGTTCAAAGAAGAATTCATTTTATTTTCCGTTCGATTACCAAGAGTCATTGTACTTTCTCTCGCAGGAATGGCTTTAGCCATCTCCGGCGCCTTACTCCAAAGTGTGACGCGAAATGATTTAGCTGATCCGGGAATTATCGGAATTAATGCCGGCGCCGGCGTTGGTATTACCTGTTTTTATCTATTCATCAAAACGGATATCCAACATTATGCTTACGTCTTGCCAGCTGTTGCGTTTATTAGCGCGCTCCTGACTGCTGCACTTATTTACTTTTTCTCTTATGAAAAAGGCAAAGGAATTCAACCAACAAAGCTTGTCCTGATTGGGGTCGGTTTTGCCTTTACACTATCTGGACTTATGATGGTTCTCGTTTCTTCCGCAGAGCGCAGTGAGGTGGATTTTATCGCACAGTGGCTGGCAGGTAATATCTGGGGAGCGGACTGGCCATTTATTCTAGCTATCCTCCCTTGGTTACTTATCGGGCTGCCGATTGTCTTTTACAAAGCAAACACACTGAACATCTTAACGATGAGCGAACCGACTGCCATTGGATTAGGGATCCATCTTACAAAGGAAAGGCTTCTCCTGATCGTGATTGCTGTAGCACTTGCGGCAGCAGCCGTATCCATCACAGGTGGAATTGGTTTTATTGGACTAATGGCACCACATATCGCGAAAAGATTGGTCGGTCCAAGACATCAATTATTTTTGCCTATTGCATTATTTGTCGGTTCCATCCTGTTGATGATTTCTGATACCATCGGGAGAACCATCATTGAATCCAGTGCCGTCCCAGCAGGTATTATCGTCGCATTTATTGGTGCTCCGTACTTTATTTATCTATTGAGGAGAAACTAAAACATCCATGCTGGCCTTAGATTGAAAGCATACCAGCATGGATTATCCGTTTTATATGAACAACAAAAAAAGCCCTTCTATGACAGAAGAGCTTTTTTCTTATCCGTTATTATCTAACGTTTGTTGCTTGTGGTCCACGGTTGCCTTCTTCGATATCGAAAGTAACTTGTTGACCTTCTTCTAAAGTTTTGAAACCTTCGCCTTGAATTGCTGAGAAGTGTACGAATACATCGTCTCCACCTTCAACTTCGATGAATCCGAAACCTTTTTCTGCGTTAAACCATTTTACTGAACCTGTGTTCATAGATAATTCCTCCATTGTGCTTCAAGCACGTTTATTACTTTGGTTGTTCTGTTAATAATTCAAGACGATGATTTTACATAGTAAGCTGTGACAAAATCCTGTATTGCTAGCACGAACAATTAAGTTAACCACAGTGTAACACGTATACCTGCAAAAAGATACCTTTTTTAAAAACTATTTTTTCATCTTAAACATTTCTCAATTATTTTCCAACTAATCCACCACGGATTCAAACACCATTCCATCTGTTGTTTGAATGGTTAAAGGTTCCCTTATTTCGTCTATACCTATACTAATATAAGGTGCCTTATCTTCCGCTTCACCATCTACAATATTCAGAGTTATTTCCGTAGAACCCCACTTGGATACATTCTCAACTTCAATTTCCTTACCTAAGAAATCCTTCCCTAACATGAGATCGATTTTTTTCTTGCCTTCTAAAATCGTAGAAACTTTATAGTAATTTTCTAAACCTGCCCTGCTTCTATCTTCCACATAGGTAACTCCACCTTGTTCAATAATCCAGTACCCATCGTCCAGGTAAATGCTTAGCCCAATGATAGAAAAGAACAATAATGGTAAAAGTATAAGACTTGCTTTATCTCTTTTCGTAAATTGCTGTGCACTCCCCCTCCGAGTAAATATTGGCAGAAGAAGCGTACCAATAATACTTACAGCAATAAATCCAACACCGACCAATCCATATCCCATTCCTTCAAAACCGCCAACTGCAAAAAGTCCATAAGCAGTAATGGCGAGGGAGAAAAGGAAAGTGATGATTGGCGCCAAAAAGTATTGGCCACTTTTTTTAGATGCAACATAAAAAAACATAAATACAATCGTCCCCAACAAAAATCCACCCATGATAATATTCATGTTAATCCCCCATATCGATAAATGAATAATAAACAAAAAATAATGAAATCTGCCCCAAATTCTATTAAAAGTGTTAAATCTGAATATGATTAGAAACAATGCCACTGGAAAATAAACTATGTAAATCAAACCTTGCAAGTGATCTAATATAACTCTGAAGATTCCAGAGAAAATGCCCATATCATCCCTACATCATTAAGACGGTTGACAGTAAGTAAAAGTTGCGCTTTTTCTGAATTTTTTAGGTGTAAAGTGGAATCTCATAGCTAAACTCATACAAAAACACAAGAATCCCAACTTAGGATTCCTGTATTTCTTCTAAGCTCTTAAGCTTTACTTGCATGATTGAAAAAATAGCTGTTCCAATAAAGCACCTAATGAGTTGATGATAACGCTGTCTTTTGTTTACAATAAGAATTGTAACAAGGAAAATAATGGAAGTAAATGGTGTATCTACAAATATATACAATATTTTACCTATTTTCGGAAAAAGAGGGAAATTGGAGTGGGGAGTATGGTATAAAAGATGATCATCTGGATGCTTGCTTTTATTTTAGCCACAGGTATCTTAATATCTATGGATTATAGAGCGTAACACTCTTTAAATCTAGTCTCCAACAGTATCCAAACAATAGTCATATTTATTAATAAGAGATTCAAAGCTGTATGAGCGACTCCTTTTCCAGTATGTTTTTCTCCAACTCTGTAGCCCAGATGACCAAGACTTTGTTTTTTATCTATACCCACCAAGTTCGTTCTTCCAAGAATCTGGCCGTCTTCATCTTTTATTAAATAAAAAAAGGATAATCCTTCAGCTTGCTCATCCAACAAAGCTTTGTTCCTTTTTATAAAAGTCTCATAGTTATAGTATTCATCCCCACGGCTCGGTACCATCTCTTCAAAATAATCCCTGTTTTCATATTCAAAATCGTAAAGCTTTTCAAAGTCTGATTCCTGCAATTTCGTGATTTTAATATTCATTAGCCGTACTCCGATTCAATATTTTATTATAGTTCCATCTCGCATCTTCATAATAACACTATATTCAAAATAGTTTTACCACATTTAAAGGTAATCAACATATTGATTACCTTTAAATGTGTTGATATATCAGCCTTTAGGCTGTCCTTAAACAAAAAAAGAATTTCCTTGAGAAATCAGGAAATTCCAACTTGAATATCTTCTTTTATTTCAGTTTTAACATAAACCTTTCGATCTGTTTTTCTTCAATCCCCTCGATCAATTTCAATTCACTCATCAAAAAATCACGCGCTTTACCTAGCATTCTTCTTTCACTTGAATTAAGTTTATCTGCTTTCTTTACGCGTATTAAATCTCGGATTACTTCAGCACATGCTTTAAGTTTACCGGTTTTTATTTTATTCATGTTCACATTATGCCTTGTTTTCCAAGGCAGTATTTCATCTGATTCTTCATCTTCAACCATGTTTGCAACTTTTTTTAACGAAGCTAAGTCCGTAACATGCCGTATACTTGAATCCGCTATTTTACTCTCAGGAATCATAACCTTTAAATTATCGAGCACCATTTTGATGATATAATACTCTTGCTTTTCTCCAGAGACTTCCTTTTCTTCTACGGCTTTAATGACACCTGCTCCATGCAGTGGATAAAAAATATTATCGCCAACTTGATACAAACAATCGCCTCCATATTTTCTAACCATCTTTATCATAACATATATATTATTTTTAGTCAAATTATATAATTTTAACACATATTAAACATTGAAGTCAACAATTTTATCGCACCTTTTTAAATATTAAATGCCTCAATTAAAAAGAGAGCAGGCGTAACCTTTTCGACCATCTTCCTCTTGAGAAACACAGCCCACAAAAAAAGTTCCAAGCTTAAGAATCAGCTCGGAACCTTTTATAAAAGTTTATCTATTTGTTAATTCTCTACATCTTCAAGTGTCAATAACGGATAAATACCGTCCTCATCATGCTTTTCCGTACCGACTAGTGGTGGATTGAATACACAGACCATCCGCATGTCTGTTTTCGTACGCAGTTCATGTTTATCGTTTTCATCTAATACATAGATGGTACCTGGCTTAAGTTGCCATACCTGGCCGTTTTCCAGCTTTTCAATTTCGCCTTCTCCTTCGATGATATAAACAGCTTCAATATGATTTTTGTACCAGAAATAGTTTGTTGTCCCGCCTTTGATAATCGTGTCATTTATACTAAATCCAAGTTTATCATGTGCAGAAACAAATCTTCGGCTTCTCCAGTTACCATCAGCTACATCGTCTTTAGTTCCAACAATATCTTCCAGTGATTTTACGATCATTTCTCTATCTCCCTTTTTCTTTTATATTTATTTAAGAACTTCTTTGATACTATCTTCCAAAATACATAAGCCCTTACTCAATCCCTCTTCATCAATCATTAATGGTGGAAGGAATTTGACTACTTCATCTTTTGGTCCAGACGTTTCAACAATCAACCCTCGTTCAAATGCTTCACTACAAATTTTTGTAGCTAATCCTTCTACATTAACGGCAATTCCTTGCATGAGTCCCCTGCCTCGTGCCTCACCGTTAAGCTCTGGATAATTTTCAATGATGGACTGGATTGCTGCTTTCAGTTCGGCAGCACGTTCATGAATATGGTTGGAGAAATCATCCGTAACCCAATAATTCAATGCTTCTGTCGCAGTGATAAATGCTAGGTTATTTCCCCGGAATGTGCCATTATGCTCTCCAGGTTCCCACTGATCATATTCAGGCTTAATCAATGTTATCGCCATTGGTAAACCCGCACCACCAATTGATTTGGAAAGACATACGATATCCGGCTTGATTCCCGCTGGCTCAAAACTAAAGAATGTACCTGTCCGTCCACATCCCGCTTGAACATCATCAACAATTAACAGGATGTCAAAACGTCTACAAATCTCTTCGACTTTCTGCAACCATTCGATTCTCGCAGCATTGATGCCACCTTCTCCTTGAACGGTTTCCAAGATGACGGCTGCTGGTAGATCTAGGCCGCTTCCACTCTCCTCCAGGTAACTTTCCAAGTAAGCGAGCGTTTCCTGATTCTCCATAAACTGATCGAACGGCATAGATACGGAGTGATTTAATGGAATACCTGCACCTTTCCGTTTAAAGGAATTGCCTGTTACAGAAAGCGAACCAATCGTCATTCCATGAAATGCGTTTGTAAAACTAATGACAGTTTGACGCTGTGTTACTTTCCTGGCAATTTTCAAAGCACTCTCAACTGTATTTGTCCCAGTTGGTCCTGGAAACATGATTTTATAGTCCAGCTCTCGGGGTTTAAGGATAATTTCCTGAAACTTTTCGAGAAATTCCTTTCTCGGAGTAGTTCCCATGTCCAGGCTATGAAGAATCCCATCCCGCTCAATGTACTCTATTAATTTCTGTTGCATGTCAGCATTATTATGGCCATAATTCAGTGCTCCTGCGCCTGCAAAGAAATCAATATATTCCTTTCCAGCTGTATCCCATAAACGATAGCCCTTTGCTTTTTCAAATACAGTTGGCCAGCCTCGGCTGTAACTTCTCACCGCTGATTCCAATTCTTCAAACGTTTTCATTTCCTCATTTTTTACTAAAGTTGTATTCAATTAGATTCATCCCTTTATAAATTTTTTATTTATTGGCCCAATACGATATAGCCACTCGGTTTCATGTGCTTCCTTATCACTTTCCGGAAAGTCATCTGATTCAAAATACTTGCTTATCCTATAATTTGATTCAAATTTTCTCGCAAGACCTAAGAACAAATTATTAGAAGGCGTATTTGACTCACCTACCGTGGCTTCAATGTATTTTGCTTGTTCACAACACTCACGATTCAATAGTTGCTTTAACATTTTTGTAGCTAAACCTTTTCCTCGTTGTGATTCATGAACAGCTACCTGCCAAATAAATAAAGTATCTGGTTTTTCTGGGTGCATAAAACCTGAGACGAATCCAACTGGCCTTTCCTCAGCTAGTCCCTCAAAAGCGATAATCGACGACTCCGAAAATACCTCACACCATAAAAGATAGCTATAGGAAGAATTAAGATCGAGATTACCAGTGTGTTTAATCAATCTCCAAACTTCCGCCCCATCCTTCTTCTCTGGCTTCCGAAAAAAATGCTTCGTTTTTACCTTTGACTTCCTAGCAACTTCTAACGTTTTAATAATTTCACCCCTAATTATTTTATTAAAAATATCTATAAACTAATCTCGCAAGGTACGAGATTGTTCACTAATATGTGTGGTCCCAATACTTACAAGACTTTCGATAAAAAGCTCTTTGTTCTTTCATGTTGTGGGTTATCAAAGAGTTCTGCTGGTGAGCCTTCTTCAACGATGAAACCTTCATCCATAAAGATAACGCGATCAGCGACTTCCTTAGCGAATCCCATTTCATGCGTCACAATGACCATGGTCATCCCATCTTCCGCTAAATCCTTCATCACTTGAAGTACCTCCCCAACCATTTCTGGATCTAGGGCTGAGGTCGGCTCATCAAATAACATGATACTCGGCTCCATCGCTAATGCCCGTGCGATCGCAACCCGTTGTTTTTGTCCCCCTGATAAGTTATCTGGATATACCTTTGCTTTATCTACTAATCCCACTTTCTCAAGCAATTGAGATCCAAGTTCTTTTACTTCTGTCTTTGACTTTCCCTTTAATCGCTGTGGACCCATTGTGATATTTTCCATTACAGTCTTGTGGGGAAAAAGATTAAATTGTTGGAAGACCATTCCCATTCGTTGACGTAATTGATTAATATTTGTTTTTGTATCTGTGAGGTTATCTTCTTCAATAAAAATTTCTCCAGCTGTAGGTTCTTCCAAGCGATTCATACAACGCAAAAGCGTGCTCTTCCCAGAACCTGATGGACCAATGACACACACAACCTCTTGTGGCGCCACATCTATATTTATATCTTTTAAAACTTCTAATTTACCAAATGATTTCTTCAAACTTTTTACTTCAATCATTTTCATGCGACATCTAATCTCCTCTCCAACCAGCGTGAGAGTAAGCTCAATGTATAGATGATGACAAAATACAGAACTCCCACTGCAAATAATATTTCAAAAGCCCGGAAATTAGCAGCATAAATCGATTGTCCAGAAAATGTAAGTTCAGCTATACCGATAGCGGAAAGGAGCGAAGTATCTTTAATACTGACAATAAATTGATTAACGAAAGCAGGAATCATACGCCGTACTGCTTGAGGTAATACAATTAATCGCATTGTTTGCCAGTAGGAAAATCCAATCGACCTACCAGCTTCCATTTGTCCTTTATCAATGGAGTTAATTCCGGCTCGGAAAATTTCAACTAAGTATGCAGCTGCATTGATCGTGATTGCAATCACACCAGCAGCAAACGCCGTTAGGTTAACATCGAATACACTAGGTATACCGAAGTAAATAAATAATATTTGGACAAGTAATGGTGTGCCTCGGATCATATCAACAAAAACAGTTGAAATAGCTCTTAGTATTTTGCTTTTCGTAATACTGAATACACCGAGTACAAGTCCAATGACCATTGCAAGGACTAGTGATATAATTGTTATTTCTAAAGTCAATCCCATTCCACTTAACAGAGTGGGTAATGCATCAAGTATGATTTGTATAGTTTCCATCTAACACACGATCCCTCTTTCTCTCAGATTCAGCCAATCCTTATTCAGAGAAATAACGATTGTAAATCTCGTCAAACTCCCCACTATCTCTTAATTCCTGAAGTCCGTCATTCATTTTTTCTAATAGACCATCACTGTCTTTAGAAATAGCAATTCCGTAATCTTCGCTTGGATACATATCGCCCACGATCTCAAGCTCGGAATCTTCTCCATCCTGTTTCAATTTATAAGCAACACTTGGATAATCATTGATAACGATATCCGCATTTCCGTTTTCTAATTCCATATACATGGTTGCATCATCTTGAAGTGTCGTAACTTCAACATCATATTTTTCAGCAAGTTCATTGGCCAGTTTTAAACCGGATGTTCCCTGTTTCGCGACAATCACTTTGCCATCCAGATCTTTTTCACTTTCAAAATCATTGCCCTCTAGCGCCACTAAAGATAAACCAGACTCAAAATATGGATCGGAGAAGTCCACAACTTCTAGACGGTCCTCCCGGATTCCAATGGCTGAAACAGCGGCATCGACTTGATTTGCTTGAAGCGCCGGAATAATGCCATCAAATTTCATGATTTCCCAGTCGACAGACAAGCCCGCTTTCTCCGCAACCGCTTCCACTAATTCAACATCAAACCCAGTCAATTTATCATCTACCTTAAATTCAAATGGGGCGTAATCTTGAACAACCGCAACACTAATCGCATCATTTGCTTCATCTGACGGATCACCGCTTACCTCTTCTGAACCGCATGCGGCTAACGCAGTTGCAAGAATACTAAGTAGCGTAAGCATAACGAGTCGACTAACAATCCTATTTCCCTTTTGTTTGAACACGAATAATAAATCCTCCTCGAATGTCTTTTTATTTCGAAACGATGGTTTTTATTATATCAATGGACCTAAGATTTCTGAAATTAGATAAACAACGGTTAATAGTGATATTTTTATATATTTCAATATCAGAGAGGTCTATGTACTAATTTTTGCAAAAAACCTTACAAATGGTTAAGTATCCTAACATATCCTGCAGATTTGTAATTTTGGGGAGGTTGTGAGCGGTTGTTGGATCCATAAATCTCGCTCATCTCGAATGTAAAAGGATTTATTTCACAAAAAAAGCTGGTCTCCAATCAGGAAACCAGCTTCTATCATGTATATTTATGCTACGTCATACCCTTGATCTTCAACAGCTTCTTTCATATTTTCTAAAGAAACTTTTGATTCATCATAGGTGACTTCTACTTTACCAGAATTTAAATCCACTTCTACAGCAGATACGCCATCCAACCCTTTCAATGCGCCTTCTACAGACGCTTGGCAGTGGCCGCAAGACATGCCTGTAACATTTAATGTTTGTTTTTGCATAGTTCTCACCTCCTTTAAAGTTCAAGATTACGTTTATATCTTAACCCTCTTTAGACGAAGCGAGTTGGAAACTACACTGACGGAACTCAGTGCCATCGCAGCGCCGGCAATCCAAGGAGCAAGGAGTCCGATGGCTGCGATTGGGATTCCTGCCGTGTTATAGCCAAATGCCCAAAACAGGTTTTGACGGATATTTTTAATCGTTGCTCTGCTGATTTTGATTGCTTTTGGAATGAGTAGTAACTCGCCGCCAAGAATCGTGACGTCAGCTGCTTCAATCGCAACTTCTGTCCCTGTACCGATGGCAATTCCGATATCTGCAATTGCTAAGGCAGGAGCATCATTTACTCCATCTCCAACCATCCCGACTTTTTTACCTTTCAACTGGATTTCCTTCACTTTATCCGCTTTTTCTTCAGGTAAAACTTCAGCAATCACTTCGGTAATGCCTACTTGTTTCGCGATGGCTCTTGCCGTCCGTTCATTATCTCCTGTCAGCATGATTACTTCTAATCCTTGGTCTTTCAACTCTTGGATGGCTTGTGGAGCTGTATCTTTAATCGTATCCGCGACAGCAATAATCCCTTTAAATTCTCCATCGACAGCGATCAACATCGCCGTCTTTCCTTCCATTTCATACTGCACTAATTCTTGCTCGGCGTCACCGACTTCAATGTGGTGGTCTTGCATAAGTTTTCGATTTCCGACAAGAATGTTTTTTCCAGTAATCGTTGCTTCAATACCATGACCAGGTATCGCGTTAAAATCATCCACCTCAGCAAAATCCATATTCTGTTCTGTTGCATACGTGACGATTGCTTCTGCAAGCGGGTGTTCCGAGCCTTTTTCCGCACTTGCCAGAAGTTGTAATGTTGCTTCATCACCTATGAAATTTGTGACTTCAGGTTTACCTTTTGTAATCGTACCTGTCTTATCTAGGATGATCGTGTTAAGTTCATGGGTACGCTCGAGATGTTCGCCACCTTTGAAAAGGATTCCCGTTTCAGCTGCTTTACCTGTACCGACCATAATTGATGTCGGTGTCGCAAGCCCCAACGCACAAGGACAAGCGATGACAAGTACAGCAACCGCTGCAAGCATCGCATATTCGATTTGCCCTGGTTGGACAAAGGCAATCCACACAACGAAAGTCAAAATCGCAATACCTACAACAATTGGTACAAAATAGCTGGAAATCACGTCAGCTAACCGTTGAATTGGTGCCTTCGATCCTTGAGCTTCCTCTACCACTTTTACAATCGATGCAAGGGCGGTATCTTTACCAACCTTCGTCGCTTCCATTTCGATGACTCCATTTTTATTAATCGTCGATCCAATCACGGTTGCATCCATGCCTTTTTCAATCGGGATTGATTCACCGGTCAGCATCGATTCATCGACGGAGGTACGACCTTTCACTACAACACCGTCTACTGGAATTTTCTCGCCTGGTTTCACAACTAAACGATCGCCAACGGTAACTTCTTCAACAGGAATCATCGTTTCTTCACCGTTTCGAATGACACGTGCTTCTTTCGCTTGTAAATTGAGTAAAGAAGACAGCGCAGTTGATGTTTGACTTTTCGCTCTCACTTCCAAATATTTACCAACGAGAATCAACGTAATGATGACTGCACTTGTTTCAAAATATAAATGCGGTTCGTATGCAGGATTTCCTATCGTCCTGATTGCTTCGTATAAACTGTAGAAATACGCAGCACTTGTACCCAGGGCGACAAGGACATCCATATTCGCTCCGCCATTCCGGAGACTCTTATAAGCACCGGTGTAAAATTGCCAACCGATAAAAAATTGCACCGGAGTCGCCAAAGCGAACTGGAACCATGGGTTCATAAAAATATCCGGAATGCTCATATTGAATAAATGAACAAGCATCGTTACCAACAATGGAGCAGTTAGTATGGATGAGATGAGAATTTTCATCTTCATGGTCTTTAATTCTTTTTCTTTATGCGTTTGTTTCGCTTCACTTTCTTCTTTAGGCTTTGCATCGTAACCCATTTTTTGAATTTTAACGATTAAATCATCCATGTCGATGATTCCAGGATTATACTGGACAGACGCATTTTCTGTTGCAAGGTTTACGGTTGCTTGCTTGACACCATCTTGCTTATTCAGCACTTTTTCTATTCGGCTTGAACATGCAGCACAGGTCATGCCAAACACATCAAGGTCGACTTGCTCTGTGACGACACCATAACCGATATGTTCAATTTTTTTCGTAATGTCATCGATAGAAACGACTTCTGAATCATAATCGATCGTGGCCTTCTCTGTTGTCAAATTGACTTGAGCTTCGACCCCGTCCATCTTATTCAATACTTTTTCCACACGGCTGGAGCATGCAGCACACGTCATACCTGTAATGCCAAATGTCGTATGATTCGTCTCACTCATAAAATCCCTCCTTATTTAGAGATTTGTTTTAACACGTTCATTAATTCGTCGATTGCTGGTTCACCTTCGCCAGATTTCATTGCATCGCTGACACAATGTTTAATATGTCGTTCCGTTACTTCATGACCAACTTTCTTCAATGCTGCCTGAATCGCACTGATCTGCACCAATATATCTAAGCAATACCGGTCTTCCTCGACCATTTTTTGAATACCACGCACTTGCCCTTCAATCCGTTTCAATCTATTGATAACTGTCGTTTTCTCCGATTCCGTTCTCGGAGTAACTGGGTGATCGTGCAGAAATTTATCCAACATCATCACATCCTTCACCTTATACTTATACCATACCCCCCTAGAGTATTTTTGTCAATAAATAAATTCGGGGTATGAATTAACGGTTTACTATGAGTTAGTGTTATCAATTCCTTCTATAATAATTGATTCTATGCCCATGTTCGAATCAACTAGTTAGCATATAAATGACAGCTTATCCGAAAATACAGGTACCCCCCTTAGGTATATAATATGTTATCTTTGTTTAATCCAATACATATCGGGAAACTTAAATTGTATAGCATCATTTTATACTATAGGAGGGTATCTAAAATGCCACACGAACAACATCAAGAATTGCTAGAAGCACTGCACGAATGTATGGAAGCTTGCAATCATTGTTATGATGCATGCCTAAAAGAAGAAGACGTAAAAATGATGGTGGACTGTATACGGCTGGATAGAGAATGCGCTGATATTTGCGCTTATTTAGAGCAGGCCATTGCAAGAAATAGTCAATTCATCCCTCAATTGGCTGCAGTATGTGCCGAAATCTGTGAAGCTTGTGGAAACGAATGTAAGAAGCATGATCATGAACATTGTCAGAGATGCGCCGAAGCATGCTTCCATTGCGCAGAAGTCTGCCGAAAGATTGCTTAACTCTAGATAAATGAAAAAGTGGTTCCAGACATCCTATTCAAGATGTTTGGAACCACTTTTTGCTGGGTATATGATTGTTACTATATTAATCTTTGAAAATATAAGGGACCTTATTTCAGATAGTCCATCGGGTTTTGTAAAGCACCATTTTTACGTACTTCAAAGTGTAAATGGATTCCTGTGGAGTTACCTGTGTTACCCATTATCCCGATAACTGATCCTGTGCTTACTTCTTGTCCAACCGATACGTGGATTTCAGACAAGTGTGCATAAAGAGTTTTCAAGCCATTGCTGTGCTCGATTTCGATTCTGTTTCCAAAACCGCCCGTATGACCTGCTTTGACGACCACGCCATCTGCAGCAGCGAGAATATTATAATTACTTGGACGTGCGATATCGATACCCTGATGCTGTCTACCCCAACGTGGGCCCATGTAGCTGGAAATATATCCTCCCACAGCTGGCCATGCTAAATAGCCACCATTTGATTGGCTGCTGCTATACGTTGAGAGATCACCATCTGAACCACCAGAAGATGCAATTTGAGTCGACGGAGCCGGTCTCGTCAATTCTGAGATATTCGCTCTTACTTCTCTTTCAAGTGCTGCTAGTTTACTATCTTCCATCTTCAACTCTTCTACTTTAGCAACGAGAGTTTGTTCTTTTTCTTTTAAGTTAGCTTGCTTTTTCTTCGTTTCTTTCTCTTGATCTTCAATTAATGCTTGCATGCCTTCTAACTCGGCTTTCAAATCAGTCAATTCATCAAGTTTAACTACGACTTCTTCTTTCTTTTCTTCCACAATGACTTTATCTGCTTCAATTTGTTCCATCAAAGCTGCATCAGAGTCGGTAATTTTATTGATCGCGCTGACACGGCTGATGAAATCACCGAAACTTTGCGATCCGAATAGTACTTCTATGTATGATATATTTCCACCATTTTTCTGGTAAGCAACTGCACGCTCTTTTAGGATTTCAAAACGTTTTTCAATTGCATCTTCCAATTCTGCAATTTCTTTTTCAAGCTCATCTATCTCTGATTCTGTATCTATAATATCTTCTTCATTTTGCTTCAATGATTTTTTATTTTCTTCCAAAGCTTTTTGAATTCGACTAATTTCAACATTGATTTCTTCCAATTCAATGAGAAGGTCAGCAACTTCCGCTTCCGCTTCAGTAAGGTTAGCTTTTAAATCTTTTCTGTCCTGCTTAAGTTCCGTCTCTTTGCTCTTTAAATCTTCAACTGAATTTGCTGATGCTGGAGTACTGAAAAATACACTACCAATACCAACCACAGCAACTGTAGTAATTGTCATCAATTTTTTCTTCATTTTTCGTTCCCCGTTTCCATCACAACCATTGCCTAACTATAACTATGTCATTCTATCATCTATGTAAAACGCAATTTCGTGAACTTTATTTTTTCTAAGCCATAGGCATTTTATCATATAAACGTTTCACTCGAGTTATCTTTATGTTACAGTTTTGTTTCAAAAAATGACAAAATCTTTCATCATTTACGAAAAACTTAGTACTATTCTATCTACAAAGCCTATGGTTACAGGTGTTTGTTTTCTTAAAACAGGATATATGGCCTACTGAGCTTTGTTACATTAAGGCGAAAAATGTCAAAAATTAACGGTAAAGACTAGAAGGAAATTATCCCTATTTCCCGTCTTTACCGTTTCAATTAAATTTAGCTTTTAGATCCTTGTATGTATATTTAATTCCTTTTCTTCCTGACTGACTTTTCAAGAGAGAGTATATCTTCCTCTAAATTCATCATCTTCTGATCGACCATTGCTTTGGCATCCCTTATCCCCTGATTGTATATATGCGGTCCAATCTCTTCTAGAAAGTAATGCAGCATATTTTCTGCGGCCAATTCTCCAATTTCCTCTGAACGCTCATTGTAAAAATAATCCTTTAAAGAACTAATCATTTCTTCTTTCGTTTCTTTAGCTATTCGAATAACCATATTTGGATTTCACTCCTTTTGTGCTCATAAAATACTTCTTGATAGTATAAGAAAATCACATGACGATCACATTATCAACTTTTCCTATCCGCTTAAAACTCTCTTAGCGAGTTGAAGACATATTTTACAGACAAAAGGGACTAACCTGATCGTTAATCCCTTTCGCTGTCACCGTGGCTATAAGATAGTTTCAATTTCCTTCAGTAGTTCAAAAGCACCTTCTGATTCATTGGAACAGACTACAATTATAGACTGAGTGCCTGGATAGTACACGGCCCGGAAATTAACCCCTGGGTCGTATCCCATCTGAATATACTTTACAATCTTTTTCTCGTCGTCCAATTCCATGTAACCGCAATACCCGTAGTATATATTGTCTTCCTCATAGACAACTTCACGTGGCGCCAATAGTTTCTGAGTCATATCTTCTGACAACAATCGATGGCTCATCAATGCTTCCCAGAACTTGGCCATATCTTCCACGGTGACATATGCTCCTCCATCTGGTCCGCCTTTTACCGGTAAGGAATAGATGTTTGTTTTCCAATTCCCATCCGGTTCCTCTATATAACCTAATGCAGTTCTTCCTGGCAATCGATCCATTTCAAAATAGCCAGAATCCATCATACCCGCTTTTTGAAAGATATGTTCCTCAACGAATGCAGTAAAATTGCATTTAGTCACCTGTTCTACAATAAGCCCTAGCAATATATAACCAGAGTTGTTGTACTGAAACGAACCATTGATACTACCTTGCATCTCTTCATATTGAATCATCGGTAAAAAATCCTTTGGCGAACGGATCGTATACATCGGCCTTGATTTCCAAAGGAGCTCAAAATCATCCATGATTTCTTCATTGAAATAGTCAGGGACGCCCGATGTATGTGTCAGTAGATGATGTATCGTGATATCACCATCAAAGTTAGGTAAATCGATATCAAGACAATCCTTTAATTTGGAGTCAAATGAAATTTTTCCAGACTCTACTAACATACAAATGGAAACCGCTGTAAATATTTTGCATCCTGAAGCAATCGCAAACCTCGTATCCGGTTCATTCGCGATTTTTTCTGAACGATTGGCGAATCCGCTGCTTCCTTGCAGAATTTCATTACCTCTTTTTGCATAATAAGCGCCGGAAAAATGAAGCTCTTCCTGTTTCTCTTTTAGGTAGTTCAATTTGTTTGTATTATCCATTTTATTACCTCCTGAATTCCTTATTTTTTTGTTTAATTAGATGAATAGGAATCCAGTTAGCTTGTTCATACCATGTGACGCTTCATACGATTTCCTCCTCGGCATTACGTCTATTAACAAGTATATTAATCTATTAATTCAAATGCAATTCAAATTAAAATATTTCGATAATATTTATTATATTCTCGTGTGTGGATGAATAATTCTTTATCATTCCAGCCTATAATCAGCATTTGGGAGAATCATTTGATTTAAGCTTAGAAACAACTTTTGCTGTGCTGGATTTTGCCAATCCTCAGGATACTCAGCCATTAACCATATGACTTCATCAAGAAAAATATGACGTTTTGCTCTCTCCCAATGTCTTTTTTCCGCTTCTGTGAGCTCTACATATGTTTGATAGCCAGAAAGGAATGTCTTCCACTCTTGTGTTGTAAAGACACGGTCTGGTGCATCGTGATGTTCATTATGGAAAAGCAATAGCGCTAAAGCAAGGTCAAATATCCTAGGAGCCCAAGTTGCATTATCCGGATCGATGAGATATGGCTCTGGAGTCATAATTAAATTGTTCGCCTTATAATCATAAGTTGTTGCAATATGAGGTAAATCAGTCTGCTGCAACTCTCCTTGAACGATGACAGCCTCCTGCAGAACGTCTCTCAAACTCTCCAAATCAAATGTTAATTGCGCCTCTCTAATATGCTTTGTTATAGCAGCCATACTCTCCTCTACTTCATCCTGGTTAAAATCATATACATCGTATTCAGGAAGACCATATGTATTGGAATCCGGAGATAAGCTGTGGATTTTCCCCAACAGTTGGCCGGCCTCAAAAATTTCCCGGTCACTTCCCGTATAAGTTGTTCCTTCAATAAAGGGGTATACAACAAAATTGTATTCACCAATTCTTTGGGGATTTTCCTCGTCAAGCTTCACTGGTGTTACTACCTTTACTACATTTCTTTTTAACATCGATGTATATTCCATCAATCGTTCAGCATGCTCTTGTGTACGCTTGACAATGACATCACGCTCTTCATGCTTCACACGATAGACCGGTGAATATGGATATATACTCACCGGTTCTTCTTTTATGTCAAATCCAAATTTATTTAGGACATCTTTTCCATTCATTACTCTCCCCCTGGCTCTTTTAGTAAGACATTCATTGTAAAAAATCACTACAATCGAATATGAGAGCTACTCACGTTCAAGTAGATGGCAAAATTCAGTTCAATCGTACGCAAGAACAATTCACGTCTGACGAGAAAACAAATACTCACTACAATCAAACGTAAGAGCAGCTCACGTGCGACGAGAAGACAAATACTTCACTACAATCAAATGTAAGAACATCTCACGTGCGACGAGAAGACAAATACTTCACTACAATCAAACGCA